>CAXBEC010000259.1:0-5024 GCA_963974145.1 uncultured Alphaproteobacteria bacterium
TGACGGGTTTCACCTGCTCGGAACGGCGCTGGGCGGGATTGTCGCCACGGATTTCGCGCAGGCCTGGCCGGACCGTCTGCTCAGTATCATCCTGGCCTGCACACTGGTCGGCGTGACCGACGACGATTACGCGTCTCTGTCGAAAGGCCTGCGGCCGGACGGGTTTGACCGGCTGCCGCCGGATTTTCGCGAGTTGGGTCCATCCTACCGGGCCGCCAACCCGGACGGGGTTCGCGCCTGGCTGGATCTGGAGCACAAGGCGTTTCACGGCGTGCCGCCGAGCCGTCAGCCGAATGAGACAAAAATAACCTGGCAAACTCTGGAGAACCTGGCGGTTCCCGTGCTGATGCTGACCGGGGACGCGGATCTCTACACACCGCCGGCGGTTCTTAGGATACTGGCGGCCAGGATACCGAAGCAGGAAACCGTGATCATTCCGGGCGCCGGTCATTCCGCCTATTGGGAGCAGCCGGCGCTGTTCAATCAGGCGCTTCTCGGGTTCCTGTCGCGGGTTTCCGGCTTCTAGGGCTACGAGCAGGGAAAGGCGCGCGCCAGCGCTTCGGCGACGAGTCCCGCGCCGGGGTCGTGGTGGTATTCCGGGTGGTCGCCCAGCCATTTCGTGACGACCTGCCGCATCTGGCCCAGTGAGACATCCTTGGGGATACAGGCGCGGTACTTGCGAAACTCGAGCCCGCCGCTCATTTCATCGGCGATGGCCGTGATATAGCCCTGGCAGAAATGGACATTTACGCCGCGGCAGGCGGAAAAGATATGCAAACCCTGCTGCACATCGGCGCGCGCGGCGCTGCTTGCGATAAGAATGAAACCGATGGCAATCGCGCTTCGTTTGATGGTGCTGATCATGGAGATAGGGTTACTCCGTCTGCGTTAGCGCAATAAATCGGGAAAATTGTGCATGCCGCTGTTGTCCAGCGGCAGTGGTGTGACCTCGGTCGCGGCAGATGTTGGCAGCGGCGCGTAGAGATGGGGAAACATGTCGCCGCCGCGCGATTTTTCCCAGCGCAGTTCCGACGGCAATTTCTGCGTATCGACCGCCACCAGTACCAGCCCGGATCTGCCGGCGAAATGGCGTCGCGCCGTTTCCGTTAGCTGCTGTGCCGTGGAAAAATGGATGAACCCGTCTGCAAGGTCGACGGCGCTACCGGTAAATTGGCCCTGGCGTTCGGCTTCAGCCCATTCGGCCGCCGTGCAGATTTTGTAGATCAGGTTATCGGTCATGTGATCTCTCTCAATACGGGCCGGGTTGAATCGGGCTGCCGTCGACGAATCGCTGCGTGCGAAATCGGGTCAGATCATGTCCCGGGTCCCGGCCGGTGACAAGATCGGCCATGATACGGCCGACCGCAGGCCCGATGCCGAAGCCATGGCCGCTCAAGCCGGTTGCGACGAACAGGCCTTTCACCGTTGCATCCTCGCCCAGGGTCGGGACAGCGTCGGGCGTGACATCGATCATTCCGGCCCAGGCCTCGGCGATTTTCAGGTCTTTCAGTTCCGGGAACCGCATGGGCAGGCGGGTTTTGATCCGCTTCAGTACGGTCGGCGAGGGTTCCGGATTCAGCACCCGCATCCGTTCGAACGGGCTGACCTCGTCCGCGGTCCAGCGGCCAGGCGTGCCCCAGGCACCGGGATAGCCCTTCGGCGCACCTGGTTTGATACGGACGTCACTGGCGGATATTTTCAGCAACTTCAAGTATTTCGCGAGATACTTGAATGATTTGGGTGAAAGAAAATGTTCCACAAGGTCGCCACTGGTGACCGTGTAGCCGCCATCGTTGCGGCGGCGCAGGGCGAATCCGGGAATCCGGAAATTAGCCGAATAATGCTCGGGTCCCGGTTCGGTTCGCGCGACCGTGGACCGTATGGCGAGTTGCGGCAGGTCAACGCCGGCATTGGAGGCGAAATAGGTCGACCAGGCGCCGCCGGCCAGCACGACCTGGTTGCAGCGCACGCGGCCTTTTTCCGTCATTGCGCCGGTAACCCGACCGTCTTCCATGTCGAGGGTGCGGACGGCGCAGTCTTCGATGACGCTGACGCCCAGCCGCCGGGCGGCGCGCGCCAGCGCCGGGATGGCGACGAAGGGTTCGGCACGACCATCGCTTTCGGTGATCTGTCCGCCGGTCCAGTTGCCGCCCATATTCGGGAACCGCTCCCGGATTTCCGCCGGGGACAGCATCCTGGTATCGACCTGATGCTGTTTCGCTATGTCATGAAACGTTTCAAGCTTCCGGAGGCCGGCATCGCTGTCGACAAGCTGGACGCTGCCGCTCTGCGTGAAGGCCAGGTCGGAATCGCCGGTCTTTTCCGCCAGGCCGCGCCAGATCCGGTTGGATTCCATCATGATTGGCAATTCGGCCCAGTCACGCCCCTGCTGGCGGATCCAGCCCCAGTTTCGGCTTGATTGCTCGCCCGCGACACGGCCTTTCTCGCAGAGCAAAACCTTTTTGCCGCGCTCCGCAAGGAAGAAGGCCGTTGCCGTGCCGGCGATTCCGGCGCCTATGACCAGCACATCGACGGCATCGGGCAGCGGGTCCGAGAATGCGATCGGTGACTGGTCGGTAATCATGGGCATGGCCCGAATCCCCTGATGTTACTGATTCGGCCCTGATCCTGCCGGAAATTCGGAGCTTAGAAAAGCACCCCGGCCGTCGCACCGTAAACTTCGTTCGACCCCCGCCATATCATTTCGACCGCCACATAGGCAACGACCGCCAGACCGGTATAGGCAAGCCAGCGATGTTTTTCGAGAAGGACGGCGATGAAATTGGCGGCAAAGGCCATCAGCGCCACCGACAGGATGAGGCCGAAAATCAGCATGCCCGGCGCGCCATGCGCGGCGCCGGCCACCGCGAGTACATTGTCGAGCGACATGGAAACGTCGGCGACGATGATGCTGATCATGGCGCTGCGGATCGTCTTGGGCGCGGCGTTGATGTCAATTTCTTCGGAATTCTCGGCATGGCTTTGTGATCGGATCTCCTGCCACATCTTGTAGGCGACCCAGAGCAGCAGCAGGCCGCCGGCAAGTGTCAGGCCGATAATGCTCAGAAGCTGATAGGTGATGGCGGAGAAGAAAATACGCAGGACCGTGGCGGCGACGATGCCGTAAAAAATCGCCCGCCGGCGCAATTCCGGGGGCAGTCCTGCCGCTGCCAGTCCGATGATAATGGCATTGTCGCCGGACATGACCAGATCGATGAAGACGATTGACGTGAACGCTTTAAAATTGAAGGTCAGTAAAACGTCCATTAATGCGTCTATCGTCATTTTGGTCCGGCACTTTCAATTTTTGTGAAACAGACTGACCGTTTCGCGTATCGTCATCTGATTACGGTGGATATTCCGTTCCTTGCGCGGAGCATGTTAATTTTTTTCGAGCCCGGCGCAATCGGGGAGGGCCGTATCAGCCTCATTAGGTCATATATGGCAGGCGGAAAACGACACACAAGGGGGTATTTGGTTATGAGTGGACAGATGGTAACGATAGATTCGCGCGATGGCGGACAGTTTGAGGCCTATATGGCTGCGCCGGCCGGCGGCAAGGGGCCGGGGCTGGTCATCCTGCCGGAAATCTATAATTCCAACCACTGGGTGCGGGCCGTCGCTGATGGTTACGCCGAAGACGGCTATGTCTGTATCGCGCCGGATATCTACTGGCGCGAGGCACCGGGCACCTATCTGGATTACACGCCCGAGGGGCAGGAACAGGGGCGCGCGATGGGTTTTGCCCTGGACCTGGACAAGTCGATGGCGGATCTGGGCTGTTGCGCAGACTGGCTGCGGGCGCAGGACAATTGCACCGGGAAGGTCGGCTCGGTCGGGTTCTGCCTCGGCGGCAAGCTTGTCTATCTCGGCATGGCCCGAAAGGGTCTGGGTGCGGGCGGCGGTTATTATGCCGTGCAGTTGAACAACCACTATGATGAGGCGGATAACATTACCGGGCCGCTGATGCTGCATTTCGGGTCGCTGGATACGCGGATTCCGCCGGATATGCTGCGCGATATCCATACGCATCTGGATGGCAAACCGAATGTGACGATCCATGAATATGAAGGGGCCGATCATGGCTTCAACCGCTTCGGTTATCCGCCCTTCCATGAGGAATGCGCCCATATCGCACGGGAGCGGACCCTTGCCTTTCTGGCAAAGGAACTGGGCTGAGAGGGCGGCGTAAAGACCGCAGATGATGCAGAAACCAGCAAGCCGGACCGCGCCCGCCCTGCTGGCCGAAATGGCGGCCCGTTATCCGGATGCTGAATTTATTGTCGATGGCGATACCCGGCTGACCTATGCCGGTTTCGGCGATACCGTCAGGCGGTATGCGAAAGGCTTGCACGCGCTGGGTATGCTGCGCGGCGGCCGCATGGCGATCCTCATGGATAACCGCCATGAATGGCTGCTGGCCTATTTCGCCGGCATGTCTCTGGGGGTCGAGGTGGTTGCCCTGAATACCTGGGCGACGCCGACGGAGCTGGCCTATCAGATCCGGGATGCCGGTGTGGAACTGCTGGTGGCGGAGGACCGCCTGCGCGACAAGGCGCTGGACGACGTCCTGGCCGGCATTCTGGCTGCCGATAGCGGGATCGCCTGCCTCGACAGGACCATCACCGTGGATGGAGCCGTTCGGGAGAGCCGCATTCCCTTCGGCGCGCTGCCGGATCTGGGCAGTGCGGTAACCGACGATGATCTGGCGGCGAATACGGCGTCGGGCGGCGACACCGCCTGTATCCTGTATACCTCGGGCTCGACGTCGCTGCCCAAGGGAGTCCCGCTGCTGCACCACGGCCTGATCGACAATATGTGGTCGATCGGTGAGCGCATGCATCTGTCCCCCGATGACCGGCTGTGGCTGGCGGTGTCCATGTTCTGGTCGTTCTCCTGCGTCAATGCCCTGTTCACGGTGATGACTCATGGTGGCACGGTCGTCTTGCAGCATCACTTCGACGCGGGCGAGGCGCTGCGCCTGATCGAGCAGGAACGCTGCACGGTATTCTATGGTCTGCCGA
>CAXBEC010000260.1:0-5012 GCA_963974145.1 uncultured Alphaproteobacteria bacterium
GGCGGCGAAGCGGTACAACTGGGCAAATCCGGAGAAGAACCCGAACAACAGCGCTCCGGCGCAAAAGACGAGGAAGTTTGCGGCATACAGCCCGTAAAGGCAGGCCAGCCCGCCCAGCACACCGATCAACGATCCTGTTGCGAAACCGTAACTGCGGCCAATCCGTCGCATCAGCATCGCCGCCGGGATAGTCGCGGCCGCCGTGCCGACAACGGCCAGGGTGATCGGCACCGTGGACAGTGCCTTGTTATCGGCGATCTGATAGGCGATCAGCGGACTGGTGGCGACCAGCAGCGACCGGCCCGAATTATACAGCATCTGGCAGGTAGCCAGTACGGCGACATTCCGCCTGTCGCGGCTTTGGGTCATGTTCTTTTACTCTTCAGCAGGCAGTAATCGCGCTACGCGATAGAAACAGCCCCCCTTTATTGACTGGCAGTAACGCGCACGTCCACTTCCATACGCAGGAAATCCTCCTGCGTCCCGTCGAACGTGCCCTGCACCGACACTGCCTGCCCCGGTTCGCGGACGACGGCGACCGGGATCAGGTTGGCCCCGCCGATGATGCCGTTGGTCGGATCGAATTCCTGCCATCCTGCACCAGGCAGATAGACCTGCATCCAGGCATGCGTCGCGCCCGCACCGACCATCGTGTCCCCCGCGCCATCCAGCGACGGGTCATACAGGTAACCACTGACGAAACGGGCCGCCAGACCGACCGACCGCACCGCCTCCATCATGAACAGGGCAAAATCGCGGCAGGAACCGCTGCCAAGCTGCAGCGTTTCCACCGGGGTTCGCGTACCCGGGTCGTCCCGCGATTCATAACGGAAGGTGTTCTTGATTCCCGCAGTTACGGCCATCAGGAATTCCTGGGTGTCTGTGGGACCGTTGGCATTCAGAAATCCCCGGGTCCATTCGGTGATCTGTCGCTCGGGGTCCGGATACTGCCGTTCGATCGTCCGGCCCAAATCCGGGATTTCCGATGCCGGATAGCTGAACGGCAGGGTCCGCGCAAAGGGTTCGATCTTGAAATCGATATTGGAATGCGGATACCGCTCGATCACGATGACACTTTCAAAGGACAGCATGTCGCTCCGGGAACCGGGGCGGACCACGGTAACGGAATTGCTGAAAACATCATGATACCAGCTGACCTCGCCCGGCGGCGAAATGGTGAGGCTGGCGTCGATCAGCCGCAGGTCATGGCTGTCCCGCGGGCGGAACATAAGCCGGTGATCGCCAAATTCCACCTGGCGCGCATAGTGATAAGTCGTCTTGTGATCGACGGTCAGCCTCTGCATGGGAACCTGTCCTGGGTACGCGGTCGCAACCGCGGAGTCTTCAGCGGATTATTGTTAGGATATTATCCGAAATATGCGTCGTCGATAGCACTGGTGAGAACACCTACTTTCAACTGCAGCAAATCCAGATAGTCATGCAGATCGGCGGCGTCCATACCCGCTACAGACCCGGTCTCGACGACCTTCCGGGCATCGGCAAATGCCGCACGGATTGCAACGTTACGCCGCAGACGATGTGTTTTCGACATTTCGACGATCAGCGACTCGACCATGCTCAGCGAAAACGCAACCGACCGGGAAAACCGGCTGTCGAACAACAGGAACGAAACGACATCTTCCGCCGTCATCCCTGCCGGATGAACCTGCCGGAAGGCGTGGAAACCCGCAAGTGACCGCAGCAGGGTATTGACCTCGATCAGATCAAGCTGCCGCGCCGCATCCGCTTCACCATCCTCCACATCGGCGCGGATCAGCATGTGGCGACGCATGTCGACCTGCCGCGTGGTCTGATCGGCGCGCTCAAGGTATTTGCCGATGTGGTAAAATGTCCAACCCTGGTTGCGAAAAAAGGTACCTTCCGTGATACCGGTATGAGTCTGGCAGCCTTCCTTGATTTCGCGGCACAGTTCCGACAGATTCCGCAGATCGGCTGCCTTTACGTTGCGGATCCGGCTATAGAAGGTATTGATCTGACGCCACATTTCCGTGCTGATCAGGTGCCGCAGCGACCGGGCGTTTTCCCGGGCAAAATGCAGGCAGGAAATGATCGAATTCGGGTTTTTGCGGTCAGTGATGTAAAATGCGATGACGGCGCTCTCGGTGGCATCCCCATGCCGCTCGTGGCTCCAGTCATTGTCACCCGCGCGGCCGCGGTTATAGGTTTCGTTGACATCCAGAATACGCGCGAGGTTTTCAATCCGCTCCATATACCGGGCGAGCCAGAAAATGTTCTCCGCGAACCGAGTGAGAAGACTGCTATCCAAGGACCCAGGTATCCTTCGTTCCGCCACCCTGTGACGAGTTAACGACAAGTGATCCGCGCTTCATCGCGACGCGCGTCAATCCGCCAGGCAGGACCCAGGTTGAATCGCCGGTTACTGCGAAGGGACGCAGGTCGACATGGCGTGGCTCCACCGCATTGCCGATCAGTGTCGGCGTCACGGACAGATTGATCATCGGCTGGCTGATATAATTATCCGGTTTCTTCATCAATACGGACCGTAATTCACGCAGTTCCTTTTTGGTCGCGCGCGGGCCGATGACCACCCCGTATCCGCCGGATTCGCCAACCGGTTTGGTCACCAGCTCTTCCAGATGATCGAGCGTATAGGCAAGGCCTTCTTTTTCCCGGCAGATATTCGTCTGAACATTCTGCAGAATCGGGTCTTCGTCCAGGTAATAGCGGATGATACGCGGCATATAGGCATAGATTGCCTTGTCGTCGGCAACGCCGGTACCCACCGCGTTGGCAATATTGACATTGCCCTTGCGATAGGCCCGCATCAATCCCGGCACACCCAGCGCACTTTCTGGGTTGAAAACCTCCGGATCGAGGAAGGCATCGTCGATACGCCGATAAATGACATGCACGGGCACAAGTCCACCGGTCGTCTTCATGAAGACGCGATCCTTTTCGACCACGAGATCCTGACCTTCAACCAGCGGCACGCCCATTTCCCGGGCCAGGAACACATGCTCGAAATACGCGGAATTGAAAGTACCCGGCGACATCAGCACGATACCCGGGTCGCCCGGTGCGCGCCTTGGCGCGACTGCCGACAATGCCGCGGCCAGCTGGCTGCCGTAACCGTCCACGGGGCGCAGGTCGATCCCTTCCGTCAGGTCGGCGAAAGCACGCAGCATCAGATGGCGGTTCTCGATGACATAGGAAACGCCGGACGGCGTCCGGGCGTTATCCTCAAGGACGCGGAACTCACCCTTGTCGTCGCGCACGATATCCGTGCCGCAGATATGAACGTAAACACCACCGGGAACGTCCAGCCCGACCATTTCTTCCCGGTAATTCGCATTGCCGAGAACAAGGTCCGCCGGCACGACACCGTCCTTCAGGATTTTCCGGTCGTTATAGATGTCCTTCAGGAAATGATTTAACGCCGCGACGCGCTGCTGCACACCGGTTTCGATGATCTGCCAGTCCGCGGGTGAAATGACCCGCGGGATCACATCAAAGGGCAGGATCCGGTCGATTACATCCCGGTCGGAATATACCGTGAACGTGATACCCAGATCATAAAGTTCCTCGATCGCATCGCGGGACCGCCGCCGCAGCGACGGAATATCAAGTTGTGCCAGGCGTTCACGCACCAAAGCGGTGTGAGCCGGGGGCTTACCGCCACGACCGAACAGTTCACAGAAAAATGCACCTGGTTCGTACCGGGCTAATGCGTTGTCCTGACTCATGACTTCATAACGCCATCTCACCGCCTGCGGTTCATTATATGCGGTATTCTATCTGTTTTATGGCAACAACACATCAGCAAACATTGGTAATCGGTGTAGATCTTTGGCCGGATCACTAAGGCTTTATTAATATAATTTCCCTTTAATCCAACGACTATTAATTGAACTGAGTCTGGCCTGCTGTTGCAATCTATCGACGCCACCATTCACCATGTTCTGGATGACAGCCCGACTGCGGCAGCCATTGTTGCGCCTGCCAGCGGCAGCATCCTGCATGCCAATCAGAGCCTGCTGACACTTCTGGGATGGCCCGGCGCGGCAGCCGGCGTACAGGACCTCACCGATATTTTTGTCGACCCGCCCTGCCTTAAAACGCTCCCGGCGCGCCAGGATGCAAGTCACGCGAAGGGTGCAATTGAACTTGATTTGCGCCGGGCTGACGGCATGACGGTCTCGGCCGAAGTCGTCCTGTCATCCATCGAGTACCGGGCTGAGCCGGCTTACATCGCCTGGATTACCACACTATCGCCCCGCCCCCGTACAACCGCCGACGCCAGGCACTATCCGGAAATGCTCTGGGCCTTTGTCGAAAACAGCCCCGCCAATATACAGATGAAGGATCTGGACGGACGCTTCCTGATGGTTAACCCGGCCTTCGAGCGATTGCACGGCCGAAAGTATGAAAGTATCACCGGGAAAAGTGTATCCACGACGTTCAGTACCGAACTGGCGCAGGATGTCACTGCGCATGATCGCGAAGTGTTGGAAACGGCAGCCGTCGTCACGCAGGAACGCCGCGAGGTCAAGGAAGATGGATCGGTTCTCCATCGCAGCGTGACCAAATTTCCGATCTTCAATGCTGTCGACCAGATTATCGGAATCGGTTCAATCGGCCACGACATCAGCCAGAAAAAGCAGGCCGAAGAGCTCCTGCATAGCGCCATTGCCGCCATGTCAGACGGATTTGCACTGTTTGACGCCGATGAGCGGCTCGTCATGTGCAATGACAACTACAAGCAGATTTTTTCAGCTTTCGCAGACCGGATTGTTCCGGGCATTTCTTTCGAGGACATGCTGCGCGCCGGCATCGCGAAATCAACCTTCCCCAGCGCGCATGGCCGTGCCGAAGCGTTCATCGTGGAACGTCTGGCGCGGTTTCGTAATCCGGCCGGGCCCACGGAATATCGGCAGACAGGCGGTCGGTGGATCCGCTCCGAGGAGAAAAAAATCGCCAATGGCGGAACAGTCAGCATCCGCTCGGACATCACCGAGCGCCGGCATGCGATT
>CAXBEC010000261.1:0-5008 GCA_963974145.1 uncultured Alphaproteobacteria bacterium
CCCGCAGGATTCCGTACCGTTCCATCCGTATTTCACGGCGAAGGATTCGGTCGGTGTCGGTGTCTTCCTGCTCTTCTTTGCGTTCTTCGTGTTCTATGCGCCGAATTTCTTCGGTGAGCCGGATAACTACATCGAAGCGAACCCGCTGCAGACACCGCCGCATATCGTGCCGGAATGGTATTTCCTGCCCTTCTACGCGATTCTGCGGTCGATCGACTTTGACGTGCTGTTTATCCCCGCGAAGCTGATGGGCGTGCTGATGATGTTCGGGTCGATCATGATCCTGTTCATTCTGCCATGGCTGGATACCGCCAAGGTTCGCAGTGCGAAATACCGGCCGATCTACAAGTTCGTGTTCTGGGTCTTCTTCATCGATTGCTTGGCACTCGGTTGGTGCGGGGCGCAGCCGGCGGAAGGTATTGCGCTGATCATCAGCAAGGTATCGACCTTCTACTATTTCTTCCATTTCCTGATCGTGATGCCGGTGCTTGGCAAGATTGAAACACCGTTGCCGATGCCGACCAGTATCAGTCAGGCTGTCACCGGAGGCGGTGGCGGCGGCGCAGCAGGCTCTACGGCCGCCAAGATGGAGAAATCGTAATGCGTAAGGCGATTATTACCCTGATCTCGGCAGTAGTGTTCGGCGCGGCCGGCCAGGCCATGGCGGCCGGTGGTGTCGAAATTCCCAAGCGGGACTGGTCCTTCGAAGGGCCGTTCGGAACCTATGACCGTGCTTCCGCACAACGCGGGCTGCAGGTTTACAAGGAAGTCTGCGCCGGCTGTCACAGTCTCAATTACCTTTATTACCGTAACCTGATGGATCTCGGGTATAGCGAAGCGGCCGTAAAGGCGTTCGCAGCGGAACATGAGGTCCAGGACGGCCCGAACGACGAAGGCGAGATGTTCATGCGTCCCGCGCTGCCGTCGGACCGGCTGGTTCGGCCATTTGCAAACGCTCAGCAGGCCCGTGCCAGCAATGGCGGGGCGCTCCCGCCTGACCTGACGCTGATGGCGGAAGCCCGTGTCGGTGGGCCCAATTACATCAACGCCTTGTTGACCGGTTATACCGACCCGCCCGCCGACGTCGAGGTCGCGGACGGCATGCACTACAATGCCTATTTCGCGGGCCATCAGATCGCCATGGCTGCACCGCTTTTCGAAGATGCAGTGGAATATGCCGATGGCACCAAGGCCACGGTCGAACAAATGGCAGCGGATGTCACGACCTTCCTGACCTGGGCGTCGGAGCCCAATATGGAAGAACGCAAGGCGATGGGCTTCAAGGTGATGCTGTTCCTGGTTATTTTCTGCGGTCTGCTGATCGCTGTGAAACGGAAAGTGTGGGCGAACGTCCACTGACCAAGGCGGGTCATAAAATAATTAAAGGGTCGCGAAGCAATTCGCGGCCCTTTTTTTATATTTATGGCCGTCCCGCAGGGGCGGCAGAAATGCGATAGAAGGGGGGAATCCGGCCCAAGAGGAGAGGGTCACATGGCGTGACCTGAGGGAGTGAGCCGGATTCCCCGACCGACCGGGCAGAAAGTGTGGCTAGCACCTTCGGCTATGCGCCCGTGCCGGTTTCTTGGCTTATGTTCAGGATGTTTTGCGTTGCAGTCTCCTTTCCTCAATTCGACTGTGAGGAACTGTATCCATCGCTTATTGAGAATGCAAGTGATTATCAATATCGATTGATATTTTTACCTGAAATTTCGTCGGCCGCTGTTCTACCGCCGGAACTCGCGCAGGAATGGTCTCTCCGGCTCGAAAACAATGCATTGCAGTCCAGGGGCTGCGCTGGGATAAGCTATACGGAACCTAAACGGCATCAAGGGACGTGATATGAAACTGGGGCTGATACCCGCTGAATTCAGTGGCCGATATACCATCGATATGGCGCTGGTACGGGAAGCGGAAGACCTCGGTTTCGATTCGGCATGGACGTCCGAATCCTGGGGTAATGACGCAGTGACCCCTGCCTCCTGGATGTTGGCGCAAACAAAAAAACTGAAGGTCGGTACGGCGATCATGCAGATGCCGTCTCGGACCCCCGCCATGGCCGCAATGACAGCAATGACGTTGCATGACCTGTCCGGTGGACGGTTCATCCTGGGCATTGGCCCATCGGGACCACAGGTCATCGAAGGCTGGCACGGTGTCCCGTTTGGCAAGCCGATCACCCGAACACGCGAATACATCGATATCGTCCGGGCCATACTCGCTCGCGAGGCGCCGCTGGAGCATGAAGGGACGCACTATCAAATACCCTACAAGGGACCAGGCGCCACCGGCCTCGGAAAACCGCTCCGCAGCATCATGCATGGCGACCTGGCGCTGAAAATCTACACGGCGGCGATAACGCCGGCCGGGCTGCGCGTCGCCGCCGAAAAAGCAGATGGCGTTTTCCCGATCTTCATGGATCCGGAAAAATTCAGTATTCTGGAAGCGCCTCTAAATAAGGGGTTTGCCGCGGTGGGAACCGGCAAGAGCCTCGATACGTTTGATCTCGCGCCCTTTGTCGCGATCCAGGTCGGCGACGATCTGGATGCCTGCCGGTTACCCATCAAACAGAACATGGCGCTCTATATCGGCGGGATGGGCGCGCGGGACAAAAATTTCTACAACGACTATGCAAAGAAATTGGGCTACGAGGCAGCCGCCGCGGAAATCCAGGACCTTTTTCTCGCCGGAAAGCGGGCCGAAGCGGTGGCCGCCGTCCCCGATGCGCTTGTCGATGCGGTGGCGCTGGTCGGGCCCAGGGAACGAATCGTCGAACGCCTGTCGGTCTGGAAGGCCGCAGCCGCCAATGGCCATGTATCAACCCTCGTCGCAAGGCGGCCATCCCGCGAGGCGATGCGAATTCTTGCGGAAGCGGTGCTGTAGACCGGAATTCCTACTTTAACGGAGGCCTCACCAGAGATAGCGAAAATTCGCTATTGCTCGTAAAAAGATTGACCTGTCGCCAAAAAGCCGGACAGTAGTTGGATCGCGGGCTGGAATTCCGGCCGACCACAAAGACAGATTCCAACGCCTGTGCAACAAGCTGACGTCCCGTTTGAGGTTGAAACGTATTCCTACCGCTGGATGGTTCTGGGCGGTGTCTGGCTGCTCTATTTCAGTTTTGGTCTGATCGCCGCCGGCATGGCGCCAATCGTACAGCCGATAAGCGCCGAACTGGGACTCGACAATGCCCAGATGGGCTTCATCATGGCGGCATGGCCGCTGCTCTACATTGCTTCGGCGATACCATGCGGGACGCTTCTGGACAGAATCGGCCCGGGACGAGCGCTGCTGATCGGCATTGCATTCATTGCCGCATCGGGTGCATTGCGCGGTGCAGCAACCGGCGAATACAGCCTGTTTTTTGCCGTCGCTGTATTTGGCATGGGTGGCCCGATCATATCGGTCGGCGCGCCCAAACTCGTCAGCCTCTGGTTTGCGTCCGAAGAACGCGGGCTGGCAATGGGAATATATATGACGGGGGCGAGCCTCGGCGCGGTATCCGGGGTCGCGTTGACCAATAGTGTATTCCTGCCGCTAATGAGCGGGGACTGGCGCGCGGTCATGTTCTGTTATGCGGGATTTGCCATTGCCTGCGGCACCGTGTGGTTGCTGGTCAATATGAACCTGACCTGCCGGGCGGTGGAGGGCCGGTGCGAACAGGTGACCCATACCTCCTCGTTCGAGAACGTCACGGCGCTCCTGCGCCTGCCATCGCTGCGCCTGGTTCTTGCTCTGGGAATGGGGATCTTTTTCTTCAATCAGGCTCTGGGAAACTGGTTGCCGGAAATCCTGCGCAGCCGGGGCATGGCGCCCGCCGAGGCCGGGTTCTGGGCAGCGGTGCCAACAGCGATCGGCATAATTGCCGCCCTGACCATTCCCCGTTTCGCCACCACTAACCGCCGTATCCCGATCCTCGCACTGGTATTCCTGTCGGCGGTGGGGGCAACGTTGCTGCTGCGCGCTGATCCCGGCCCGGTTCTGCTGACCGGACTGGTCCTTCAGGGCATTGCCCGCGGGGCCATGACGACCACAACAATGCTGTTGCTGATCGAACTTCCGGGCATTGACAGCCGAAAAACCGGTGTCGCGGGGGGGATGTTCTTTTCTGCGGCGGAAATCGGCGGCGTGCTCGGCCCCGCAACGATCGGTTTCGCCTCGCATGCGACGGGCGGATTTTCGTTGCCACTGACCCTGCTGACCGTGGACGCCGCGTTAATGCTGGTGTTGCTGTTCCTGCTTATGGGAACGATGCGCCGCACAGCCGTGCGCCCATAGAAGAGGCGCCCCGGACAGGGGATCCGGGGGAGGGATAGCCCGAGGCGCCTTTGGCGGTTGCCCGCCTATTACCAGTAAGATGGGGTCTCCGGCATGCTCTGCAAAGAGGCTGCCGAAAATAACTTCCAATATTGCAGTGTAATCAGCCTTGTGGCGGGTTCAGCCTTGCTGCTTCCGCCATCAGGCTGACGGCGGCATCCTGCTTCGTACGCACTGTCAAACCGGTTGCCTCGCATTCATCCCAGGCCTTGTAGCGCTGCCTGATCCGCGCCGGCGGACCGACCAGCGCCTTGGCATCGACCCATTCATCGGGTACCGCCTCGGCCGCTTCCTTCTTGCGACCGTCCAGATACAGTTCCTGGATCCGGTCGGCGGCATCGGCGTAGCCCCGGCGGATCATCATTTCCTTGTGGAAATTCTTGTCCTTGTGCCCCATGCCGCCGATATACAGCGCCTCGCGTGGTTTCAGCCGGTCCAGCGCCGCCTGCACGTCGTCGTCGATTTCCACATGCACCGACGCCTGGATTTCAAAATTGTGGAACCCCTTGCCGTTCCCGGCCCGTTCGAACCCCTGCTCCAGCCAGTCCTTGTATTCGTGAAACGTGCCCGGCGTATAGCCCAACGGGATCCAGCCATCGGCGATTTCGCCCGTCAGACGCACGGTGGCTTCATTGCCGGACCCGATATAGATCGGAATATCGGGGTTCATATGCAGGATGGACTGTAGCGGCTT
>CAXBEC010000262.1:0-4982 GCA_963974145.1 uncultured Alphaproteobacteria bacterium
TCAGCCGGCCAGATGTTTCAGGACGAATCCGGCAACCAGATCGGGATGGGTCAGGGGTAGCATATGCCCTGTGTCCGGCACCGTGATCAATTCGCAATTCGGCATGGATTCGGCAACGATCTCGACCATCCGGCCGTCGAATGAGGTAGCCTGCTCGCTCTTGATTGCCAGCGTAGGGATGGTGATCGTCGCCAGTTCCGAAGCCGGTGTCTGGTTTTTCATATTGGCCTTCAGGTTCGCAATATGACCCTGTGTCCTCTGAAGGAAATTGTTCCGGGTGCGGTCCGAATACCCGTCCCAGCTTCCCGGCCCGTTGCGGAAATCAAGGAACTCCTTCCAGGCATATTCGGGGCCATGGGTTTCCACGCTGGACAGGAAGCCTTTCGACATCTTGTACAGGTCGGCCAGCACCGCGTCCTCGCCCGCATCGACCAGCAGGTTCAGCAGCATGGGTTCGATGATGACAAAACGCTTCACCACGCCCGGGTTCTGCAGGATGTAACGCAGCGCCGTCGCACCGCCATAGGAATGGCCGACCATATCGCAGCTCTCGACCCCCGCTTCCGCCAGCACCGCCCGCAGCAGCGCCGCCTGGTCTTCATGGGTCAGGGTATCCGGGTCCGGCCATAAATCGGTCCGGCCGTGGCCATACAGGTCCGGGGTGATAACCCGGTATGTCGCCGTCAGATGCGGCAGCATCCCGCGCCATTGCGCGCCGGAACTGCCGGCCGCGTGCAGCAGGACAAGCACATCGCCCGCCCCCTCATCGCCGTAATTGACTGTGGCACCATTCAACTGAAAACCGGGCATGGGCGTACTCGCACTGGCTTGACGTGGCGGTATATCACCGCGACTGATTTGATGAAGGGCCCTTACATATACGCCGTTGCCGGTGCCGTCACGCGGAACATGGCCCGGCGCCTTTTCCACCCATCCTTGACCCCGGCGCCCGGATTGCCTATTTTATTCGCATGGTTACGACGTCGACACAGGGATCGCAGCTACTGCGACTTACTCACCCGGCCGCCTGATGCGCGCCGGGCACTGTTGTATTTGCGTTTTCGCTTACCCTGTTGAAAGACCGAACCATGACTATCCAGAAGTTTGAATCCGCTATCCCGCATGTCTCTTTTGCGCGGCTTCTGTCACGACTTATCCACGGCCGCCGGAGCTGAGCGGCGCCCGGCGGTTGTATCCATGCCGCACATATTGACATAACCGGATCAAACGCCGCGCCCCGTTCAGGTGGCAGCGCGCAACGTGGAGAAGACAGATGACCAGCAATATGCCCTTCCAGAAGTACCAGCCGTTTCAGCCGATCAAATTGCCGGACCGGCAATGGCCGAACCGCACGATCACCAAGGCGCCGAAATGGTGCAGCGTCGATCTGCGCGACGGCAACCAGGCGCTGATTTCGCCGATGGACAGCGAGCGCAAGCGCCGCATGTTCCTCACCCTGGTGGACATGGGCTTCAAGGAGATCGAGGTCGGGTTTCCGGCCGCATCGCAAACCGATTTCGATTTCGTCCGCGTCCTCGTAGAGGAAAACCTGATCCCCGACGACGTCACCATCCAGGTCCTGACCCAGGCCCGCGAAGAACTGATCCGCCGCACATTTGAATCCATCGAAGGCGCCAAACAGGCCATCGTACATTTGTACAATTCGACATCGACCCTGCAGCGCCGGGTCGTCTTCGGGCTGGACAAGGACGGCATCACCAAGATTGCGACCGATGGCGCTAAACTGGTCAAGGAACTCGCCGGGCAGACTGATACGAAAATCATCTACGAATATTCGCCGGAAAGCTTTACCGGGACGGAAATGGATTACGCCGTCGAAGTCTGCGAGGCGGTCATGGATGTCTACGAACCGACACCGGACAAGCGGATCATACTGAACCTGCCGGCAACGGTGGAAATGTCCACGCCGAATATCTATGCGGATCAGATCGAATGGTTCCACCGCAACATCAAGAACCGGGACTGTGTCGAACTCAGCCTGCATCCCCATAACGACCGGGGCACGGGTATCGCCGCGGCGGAACTGGGCGTCATGGCCGGCGCCGACCGGGTCGAAGGCACCCTGTTCGGCAATGGCGAACGCACCGGCAATGTCGATATCGTTGCGCTGGGCATGAACCTGTTTTCACAGGGCGTCGATCCGGAACTGGACATGTCGGACATGAACAGCCTCGTCCGGGTCGCCGAGCATTGCAACCAGTTGCCCGTGCATCCGCGCCACCCCTGGGCCGGTGAACTGGTCTTCACCGCATTTTCCGGGTCGCACCAGGATGCGATCAAGAAGGGCATGACGTCGATCAAGGAAAGCAACAGCGGGTTGTGGGAAGTCCCCTACCTGCCGATCGACCCGCAGGATGTCGGCAGCACCTATGAGGCGGTCATCCGCATCAACAGCCAGTCCGGCAAGGGTGGCGTCGCCTATATCCTGGAGCAGGATTACGGCTTCGAACTGCCGCGCCGGCTGCAGATCGAATTCAGCCAGGTCGTGCAGAAAATCACCGATACGTCCGGCGACGAAATCATGTCGAAGGATATCTGGGACGCCTTCCAGACGGAATATCTGGACGCCAGGACACCGTTCGAATTTGTCGATCACACGACGATCCCGGGCGCCCATGCCTCGGAAAAACGGAGCCTGACGGCAACGATCATAGCCGACGGTGCGGAGAAGACCATCCAGGGCAAGGGCAACGGCCCCATCGACGCCTATGTGAAGGCGCTCACGAATGACTGCGGGGTCGATTTTCGCGTCATCGATTATCGCGAGCGCTCGATCGGCGCCGGGGCGGATGCCCGCGCGGTTGCCTATGTGGAAATCGAAACACCGGAAGGTGCGATCTTCGGTGTCGGCGAGGACCCCAATATTGTCACCGCATCCCTGAAGGCGGTTACCAGCGCCGTGAACCGGGCGATCCGGCACGACAAGGGTATCGCCCAGTAAACGGAGCCTCACAGGCCAAGTCACCGGCCCGCCGCTCGATTGAATTTGGGCGGCGGGCTACCCGTTTTCAGACAGGTTTCTTTACCGGATCATGGTTGCGGGGTGGTGCGGGGCGCCGTGCCCGCCTATAACTCGGCTTGAAAAAGCGCACCGGAGTAACTTCCCATGAATACCGAAAACGCCCGCTCAATGCTGGACGGCCTGCTTTCCCGCGCCAAGGCGAAGGGTGCGGACGCGGCCGACGCCCTGATCGTCGACAGCACGTCCCTGTCCCATGCCGAACGGCTGGGGCAGACCGAACAGCTGGAGCGCTCCGAAGCGCGCGACCTTGGCGTTCGCGTCTTTTTCGGCAAACGGCAGGCGGTCGCATCGACCAATGACTGGGATAACGCGATGCTGGACGAACTGGTGGAGCGCGCCATCGCCATGGCAAAGGCGGTGCCAGAGGATCCCTTTTGCGGAATCGCCGATCCGGACCAGCTGTTCAAGGGCACGCCACCGGATCTGGACACGTTTGACCCCACGGAACCGACACCGGAAGACCTGATCGCCCGGGCCCAGGCGGCCGAGGCGGCCGCCCGCGCGGTGCCAGGTGTCACCAACTCCGAAGGCGCCGAGGCATCATGGAGCTCCAATTCAGTCATGCTGGCCTCGTCCAATGGTTTCTCTGGCCATTATTCGATATCGCGCCATGGCGTCGGCGTATCGGTCATCGCCGGCGAAGGCACGGCGATGGAACGGGATTATGAATTTACCAGCACCGTTCACTGCAGCGATCTGGACGACCCCGCGGATGTCGGCCGCGCCGCCGGCGAACGCGCGGTGAAGCGGCTCAATCCCCGCAAGGGGCCGACGGTCAAGGTGCCGGTCATCTATGACCCGCGGGTCAGCCACGGGCTGATCGGCCATCTCGCCGGTGCGATCAATGGCGCGGCAATTGCCCGGGGCACCAGTTTTCTGAAGGATTCAATGGGCAAGGCGATCTTCGCCAGAGGCATCACCGTCACCGACGATCCGCATCGCCGCCGGGGCCTGCGCTCAAAACCGTTCGATGCGGAAGGATTGCCGAACGCGGCCATGAACCTGATCGATGGCGGCGTCCTGACCAGCTGGATTCTGGATCTGCGCGCGGCAAGGCAGCTCGGCCTGGAAAGCACCGGCCGCGCCGCAAGGGGCGTTTCCGGTCCGCCCTCGCCCTCGACGACGAACCTGTATATGGCCGCCGGCACCATGACACCGGCCGAACTGATGGCGGATATCGAAAGCGGTTTCTACGTTACGGAACTGATGGGTTTCGGCATTGACGGGTTGACCGGCGATTACAGCCGGGGCGCCGCCGGGTACTGGATCGAGAAGGGTGAAATCGCCTATCCGGTCAGTGAAATGACCATCGCCGGAAACCTGAAAGACATGTTCCTGCACCTGACGCCCGCGAATGACCTCGTCTTCCGTTACGGATCGAACGCCCCGACCGTCCGGGTCGAAGGCATGACCGTGGCCGGCGAATAAACGCGGCGGTCAGTTGGTGGCCCAGGCCTTCTGTTCGACAATATCCTCGACGCCGTACAGCATGTTCATGCCCTCAAACAGTTCGACAAACTGTTCATAGCGCATCTTGTCACCATACTGCTTCACGTACAGGTTCCATAAATTCACGGCATGAGTCGCGACCGAAACATGGGCAGCCAGGCTCAGGTAGGACTTTTCCGCATTTCCCAGGAAGTCGATGAATTTCTGGGGTTTGTCGTCATCGACAAACGTATCGTAGCTCTGGTCGTACAGTTTCAGGACGGCATTTGCGGCGATGAATCCATCCCGCATCTTCTTCCGCAGAACACCACGCCGCATTCTGATTTTACGCTGCTCTTCCGGCAGTAACCGCATGGGATCGACCGGGAAACAGGTATTGTCGTTGCCGACCCATTGAAAGACCTTTTTCAATTCATCAATCAGCTCATTGAACCGGACCTGATAGTAACAGACGGCCTTCCAGGCAAAGAAGACCGAAGGCGCATGTTCC
>CAXBEC010000263.1:0-4981 GCA_963974145.1 uncultured Alphaproteobacteria bacterium
CGATGAATGATGGCAATTCCCAGAAGGACATGGTTTCGGGAGACGCGAAGCTGTCCAGTATCTTGTTCAGTGTCAGGTCTGTATTCAACCGGTATCGATCGACGTGATACGTGGCCTTGTTTGGTTGCGAGACCCAGGCATCCCAGATGTCCCAATAGCCCTCCTTGAGCTGGGCGCTTTCCGCATCCACCCGCCCGGTGAACCGGTCTTCGCCCTCATACAGGAATATCGTGACCTGTTGCAGAGACATATCCGATTGCGCGACCCGGGTGGCATGTATGACCGATTGCCCGCCGACATCGGATTGCCGCAACCAGAGCCCGCCGCTCGAGACCGATAACAGGCTGGTGGACTGTTTCAGATATTGCGATTCGAGCTTTTCGTACTTTGAAAGCATCATCGCGGCCACGGGATTAAAGATGGCAATCTGAAAAACACCGACGAGGAGGGCGATGCCGATTGTCGGGGCGAGCATCTGCCAGACAGAGATACCTGCAGCGCGCGACACGACGAGTTCATTGGCTCGGGACAGTCGCCAGAACGCCAGCGTGGCACCGAACAGAATACAGAAAGGCAACATCTGCTGCGCCAGATGCGGCAGCTTGAACAGGCTCATCTGGATGACGACTGACAGGCTGACATCGGCCTTGTTTGCCGATCGGCGCAACATTTCGACGATGTCGAACAGCAGTATCACAGCGGTGATGCCGGCAAAAACGCTGGCCAGCCAAAACGCCAGATGTCGTGCCAGATACGCGGACAAGGTCGCTGATAATCCCATGTCCGGTTCCTATTGCACGGGCTGGGCGGCTGGAATGACGCGCCGGCGCGTCTGGCCGGAAAGAAGGTATATGGAAATCAGCAACGGTATGATCGTGACCAGATACATGCCGGGGATGGCCACCGGGTGGCGTGCGGCGAGATTATTCATGCTGAGCTGCCCGACCGCGACGGCGGTGACGAGCCCGATCGATATAAGGATAGTCGAGGTCTGCCCGCGTCGGCTGAACGGCATGATCAACAGCATCGCCATTCCCATGGCGCTATAGGTTATGGGAAGGATGATCGTTGTCAGGCGATTGTGGCCTTCCGCTATCAGCTTGTCCCGATTGTGGCGTTCATCCGCTGAATTGCCGGGAAACAAGAGGGTCGGCAGAAAGCGTTCGCGGGGATCGCGGTACCTGATATCACTCGTTTCCTGACTGTTCCCGATTTCGACAACATACCGGTCGAAATACAGCAACGACATTTCACCCTTCGCCCGGTCGACCTGTTGCCGGTTGCCATTTATCAGAATGACGCGCGGGCCGTCTTCGGATTGCACAATGGCGCCGCGTTCCGCCATCATCGTGACCTCATCGGCATCGCTCTTGCGGCTGTCATGCACCAGGATGCCGTTCAATTCGCCATCCGATGTGCGTTCGCGAATGAAGACGGTGACCCCTTCGCCGAGCGAATTGAAAACGCCTTCCTGTAACAGGATACTGCTGTAGTCGTTGCGGATGGCAAACTGAAGGTCCTTGAATTCGCGGTAGGACACAGGCAGCAGATAGAGATTGATCACAGCCAGAACGCAGGCGGCCAGGGCGCCGGCAATAAAGCCCGGCCGGCCAATCTTCAACTGACTGATGCCCGCGGAACGCATGACGACAATTTCACTGTCGGTTGTCAGCCGGTTATAGGTAAAAAGCGTGGCGCAAAAAACGGCAATCGGCAGTACAATCGTAAGGAACCGCGGCAACAGCAGGGACGCCATATACACAAACATGCTCAGCGGTAGCCCGCGATTGATGATCAGATCGACAAGGCGCAGTGACTGGGTCAGCCAGATCGCAAAGCAGAGAATTATCGTGACGAATACCGTCACGATAAGGATCTGTTTAAGGATATAACGCGTCAGAAAATTCATTGTCCGTTCATTCTATGACGGATGAGTAATAGCTCGGAACGGACTGATATTCTATCACTTTTTCGAGTTCGTAAATACCGGAATCAAATCATCATCATAGACCGGCGGGATCATTTGTGGAACCGGCCGGGCCGGAAAACCGGTTACGGGCAGGGTGGGAAGCGGGCATCGTCCTGCCGCGCTGTACGGTTACCCTTCCTTTTCCAGCCGGGCCTTAAGATGCGAAATCAGGGGCAACAGGCCGGCAAACAGGCCGATCAGAAAACCGTAATAGCCTTCACGGTACCCTTTCCGCTGAACATAGCATTTGAAAAATCGCGAAAAAATTCGGCGGAAATTGCTTCGGAACGTGCCGATATCGCCCGAAGCCCGCAGGTCGCGGGCTTTCATTGTCGTATAACGGTCGAACCGCTGGATCATGTCCGAAATGTCGCGGTCATGATAGTGGATGATCGGCGTCTTCAGTCGGCGCTTCAGGCCGCTCATGGTGATTTCGGGATGGATCGCCTGACCGCCGAACCGCTTCGCTCCGGCAGTGTAAAGACGTGCTGCGGCGCTGACACCGAATGATCCGCCCCAGCCGTATCGCACCAGCCTGTCGCCGATGTAATTGTCGAACGGAATCAGAAAATAACCCGGCGCGGCATCCGCGATAGCGGTTCTGATTTCAGACGCAAGTTCCGGCGTCACACGCTCATCGGCATCAATATGCAGGATCCAGTCGCCGGTACACGCCGCTATGCCCGCATGCTGCCGTTCCGCCTCGATGTCCCATCGCCCCTCAATGATCCGGTCGGCAATGTTTTCGGCAATCGCTTTCGAGCCGTCGGTACATTTGTCCAGTACGACAACCAGTTCCTCCGCAAAACGGAGCGCCTGGAGGCACTCTGCGAGCTGTTCTTCCTCGTTATGCGCAACGACGAGCGCGGAAAGGCGGGGGGATGTCATGCGACGCGTTTATGCCCCGCGAACCGCAATTGCAAGGCTAATTCACACCAATTCGCCCGTTCGCCCGCTTGCGTTTCGTTTCCTTTCCGTGGGATCCCGGTTAGACTGGCGCAGAAGGGTGGCGGTGCCGATATCCATTCGGATACGACAACGCGATGCGCTGTAGAATTGCCCGCCTCGTGTCAGTCTGGAGCAAATCATGAAAGTCTCTTTTGCCTCGCTTAGTATTCCGTCATCCGGCGCTGTTGTTGTGGGTGTGAAGGAGGGCGCCGTCCTGACCTCCTCGGCCAAGGACCTCGACAAGAAGACCTCGGGAGCCCTGGCGCGCGCTATTGCGGCGAGCCGGTTTACCGGCGCGAAGGGGCAGTCACTGGAAGTCCTGGCTCCCGCGGGTATCAAGAACAGCAGGGTGCTGCTTGTCGGCTATGGTGCCGGTCTGGATGAACTGGCGCGGCAGGCGCTGGGTGGCCGGATCTATGCCCATATGAACCAGGTCGGGGAAAAAGATGCCCATGTTCTCATCGACAGCGACATGGACAATACGACAGAGGCAGCGGCGCAGATCGCGCTTGGTGCGCGCCTGAAAAGTTATCGCTATGACCGTTACCGGACGAAAGAACCCAAGGACAAGAAGCCGACGCTCAAATCACTGAGCATGCGGCTCAAGGGCGTGGCTGCGGCGCGCGGGATATTCCAGGCGCTGGATGCGGTTGCCGACGGCGTTCGCTTCACCCGTGACCTGGTGTCCGCACCGCCGAACGAACTCTACCCGGAAAGTTTTGCGGATCGTGCAAAGGAACTGACCAAGCTGGGTGTCAAGGTCGAGGTGCTGAACGAAAAGCAGATGGCCAAGCTCGGCATGGGCTCGCTGCTCGGGGTCGGTCAGGGGTCAGAGCGGGAAAGCAAGCTGGTTGTCATGCAGTGGAATGGCGCGGCGTTGTCCAAGCAGCCGATCGCCTTTGTCGGCAAGGGCGTCACATTCGATACCGGCGGTATATCGCTGAAGCCTGGCGCCGGCATGGAAGACATGAAATGGGATATGGGCGGCGCCGGCACCGTGGCCGGCCTGATGAAGGCATTGGCCGGCCGCAAGGCAAAGGCCAACGTCATCGGCATCCTTGGTCTCGTTGAAAATATGCCGGATGGCAATGCGCAGCGGCCGGGCGATGTGGTGACATCGATGTCCGGCCAGACGATTGAGGTGATCAATACCGACGCCGAAGGGCGGCTGGTTCTGGCGGATGCGCTCTGGTACACGCAGGACCGTTTCAAGCCGCAGTTCATGGTGGACCTTGCGACCCTGACCGGGGCGATCATCATGGGGCTCGGACATGAATATGCGGGGCTATTTTCGAATGACGATACGTTAAGCGAAAATCTGTTTGCGGCCGGCAACGCGACAAATGAAAAGGTCTGGCGCCTGCCGCTGCACGACGCGTATGACAAGCAGATCAACAGCGACATCGCCGACATGAAGAATATCGGTGGCCGGCCCGCCGGGTCGATTACCGCCGCGCAATTCCTGCTGCGGTTCGTCAACAAGACTCCTTGGGCGCATCTCGATATTGCCGGGATGGCCTGGTCGACCAAGGATACCGATACGGTCCCGAAAGGGGGAACCGGGTATGGCGTGCTGCTGCTCGACCGGCTGGTCCGGGATTATTACGAAGGTTGATGACGGGCGAACGGGCCGGCCGGTATGGCATAAAACGTGACGGAAATTCGGTTTTATCATCTGCTGCATACAGCGCTGGACCGGGCGCTGCCGCAACTGCTGGAACGGACACAATCCCGGGGATGGCGGGCGGTCGTGATGGCGCGTTCATCGGAGCGGATTGAGGCGCTGAGCGGGCTGTTGTGGACCTACAGCAATGACAGCTTCCTGCCGCATGGCAGCGCGGCGGACGGTAATGCGGCGGAGCAGCCTGTCTGGTTGACCGAAGCGGATGAAAACCCGAATGGCGCCACCGTACTGTTCCTGACCGATGGCGCGGTCTCGTCCCGTGTCGCAGGGTTTGACCTTGCCTGCGAGATGTTCGATGGCAATGACGACGAAGCGGTTGCCGCGGCCCGCGACCGCTGGCGCGAATATCTTGCAGCCGGTCATCACCTGACCTACTGGCA
>CAXBEC010000264.1:0-4980 GCA_963974145.1 uncultured Alphaproteobacteria bacterium
CGCAGATGGCGTCCGAAGAGGCCGCGCGCAAGGCCCAGGAACATGGCGTGAAGACACTGGAAGTCTTCGTCAAGGGACCGGGGTCAGGCCGTGAATCGGCGCTGCGCGCACTTTCTACGTCCGGTTTCACGATTACGTCGATCAAGGATGTAACACCCATCCCGCATAATGGGTGTCGCCCGCCAAAACGGCGGCGTGTATAGCGGTATCGCTCGCAGGGGCCGGCAACACGTCTGGCCGTTGGCTGATTATTTGAATGTGGTATGTCCGCCGTCCGCGTTGTGACGGCGGCATACGTTAAGACGAAAGGTCGCATCCGTGATTCAGAAGAATTGGCAAGCGCTGATCAAGCCGAACAAGCTGAACGTCGAAGCCAGTGTTGATGATGGTCGCATCGCGACGGTTGTCGCCGAGCCGCTCGAACGTGGATTCGGGCTGACGCTGGGCAATGCACTCCGTCGGGTGTTGTTGTCGTCGCTGCATGGCGCGGCGGTGACATCGATCCAGATCGACGGCGTCTTGCACGAGTTTTCGTCGATTGCCGGTGTCCGCGAGGACGTCACTGATATCGTCCTGAATATCAAGGTCCTGGCCCTGCGGATGCATGGCGAAGGCCCGAAGCGTATTCGGCTTGAGGCGGATGGTCCGGGCGAAATTACAGCCGGGAAAATCGACACCGGTCACGATATCGAGGTGATGAACCCCGATCTCGTCATCTGTACGCTCGACGAAGGTGCCCGGATCTCCATGGAGATGGTGGTCGAATCCGGCGTGGGCTACGTGCCCGCGTCCCAGAACCGCCCCGAAGATGCGCCCATCGGTCTGATTCCGATCGATTCGGTCTTCAGCCCGATCCGCAAGGTCTCCTACAAGGTGGAAAACACCCGCGTTGGCCAGGCGACGGATTATGACAAGCTCGCCATGGATATTGAAACCAATGGCGCGGTAACGCCGGATGACGCGGTTGCCTACGCGGCGCGCATCCTGCAGGACCAGTTGCAGCTCTTCATCAACTTCGAGGAACCGGAAAGCCGCGCCTCCGAAGAATCCGCTTCGGAACTGCCGTTCAACCGGAACCTGCTGCGCAAGGTCGACGAACTGGAGCTTTCGGTCCGGTCCGCGAATTGCCTGAAGAACGACAACATCGTCTATATCGGCGACCTGGTTCAGAAGACGGAATCGGAAATGCTGCGTACGCCGAATTTCGGCCGCAAGTCGCTGAACGAGATCAAGGAAGTACTGACCCAGATGGGGCTGCATCTCGGAATGGAAATTCCGAGCTGGCCGCCGGAAAACATTGAAGATTTGTTGCGGCGGCTTGAAGAACCCTACTGATAGGGAACGACACGGCCCGGCGTAGAACAACGAACTGAATATACAGGAGTAAGGTCATGCGGCATGGCATGAGCGGACGCAAACTGAACCGCACGAGTTCACACAGGAAGGCGATGTTTGCCAATATGGCGGTTGCCCTGCTGAAGCACGAGCAGATCAAGACAACCCTGCCGAAAGCGAAAGAGCTGGGCCCGATTGTCGATCGGCTGATTACGATGGGCAAGCGGAACACGCTGCATTCCCGGCGTCGGGTACGGTCCATCCTGCAGGATGCCGCAACGACAGCAAAGCTGTTCGAAACGCTGGCGCCCCGTTATGAGGAACGCCACGGCGGATACACGCGGGTCCTGAAGGCAGGCTTCCGGTACGGCGATGCCGCGCCGATGGCGGTGATCGAACTGGTTGAGCGTGATCCCGAAGCCAAGGGACAGGATTCCGGACCGCTGCCGGAAACCTTCGACGACGACGAAGAATAGCCGCCGGCTCCGTACCGGTGTGACGATTGGGGCGGCTGTTATGGCCGCCCTTTTCGTTTTCCGGTCTGACCTTTGCAAACGGCCCCGGAGCGTTTACATAGCCATTATGCAATATGCGAAATGGGGTCATTTGCGGCGTTTGGTCGCCGCACTTCTGGTGTCCTGCACCGTATCCTCCATTGCGGTCGCGCAGACTGTTCCGGACAGCCGCGAACAGATCCGGCTGAGCTACGCGCCCCTTGTCAGGCAGGCGGCCCCGGCGGTCGTAAATATCTATGCGACGCGGCAGGTACAGCAGAGCCGCCGGCCGACACTTTTTGACGATCCGTTATTCAACCGTCTGTTCGGGGACATTCCGTTTGGCGGCTTTTCCCGCGAACGAATCGAAAATTCGCTGGGCTCCGGGGTTATCGTCCGTTCCGGCGGGTTGATCGTCACAAATAACCATGTCATCGACAAGGCTCAGGAAATCAAGGTTGTCCTGTCGGACCGGCGCGAATTCGACGCCAGGATCGTTCTGGCGGACAAGCGGACGGATATCGCTATCCTGAAGGTCGATGCGGAAGGTCTGGACCTTCCTTTCCTGGACCTCGGCGATTCGGATTCGCTTGAAGTCGGCGACCTGGTCGTCGCCATCGGCAACCCCTTCGGGGTAGGCCAGACCGTGACCAGCGGTATTGTTTCGGCGCTCGCCCGGACCTCCATCGGTATCAGCGATTTCCGGTCTTTCATCCAGACCGATGCGGCAATCAACCCGGGCAATTCCGGTGGCGCGCTGGTGGCGATGGATGGCCGCCTGGTTGGCGTCAATACGGCGATATTCTCCAAGACGGGCGGATCGCTCGGTCTGGGCTTCGCCGTGCCCAGCAACATGGTGCGCAGCGTGCTGGAAAGCGCGATTTCGGGCAAGCCATTGGTCCGGCCCTGGCTCAGCTTCACCGGCAAGCCGGTAACGTCCGAAATTGCTGCTGCGCTGGGGCTGGACCGGCCCGTCGGCGTCCTGGTGGAACGCATCCATCCCAATGGTCCGGCGGAAAAAGCGGGCGTGAAGGCCGGCGACGTCGTGGTCGCAGTCGGCCGGCATGAAGTGGATGATGTCCAGGCGCTGCGGTTCCGGATCGCGACCCGTCCGATCGGGGATTCGGTTGACCTGCGCATCATGCGGCGCGGCAGGCCACAGACGACGCGTTTCAGCCTGGTGGCGCCGCCGGAAGACCCGCCCCGGAACCTGACACTGTTGCGCGGCCGCAACCCGTTTGCGGGTGCCACTGTCGGCAATCTGTCGCCGGCGCTTGGCGCCGAAATGGGCGCCGAGGATATGACCGAAGGCGTGGTGCTGCTGGGCATCCAGCGGGGGTCGACGGCGGAACGGCTGGGCCTTCGCCCGCAGGATATCGTTCGCGAGGTCAATGGCAAACGGATCGAACGGGTCGCGGACCTGCAGGAAATCGCGGATCGACCGCAGGAACGATGGCGGGTCGTGCTGATCCGCGGCGACCGGGTGCTCCAGTTCGAGGTTGCAGGGTAATGGCCCGCCCGTCACCGGGGTTGTTTGAGCAGGATGCGCCGCGTCCGCTGGCGGACAGGCTGCGCCCGGCCGCGCTGGATACAGTCGTCGGGCAGGATCACCTGCTGGGCCCGGATGGCGCGCTCCGGCGTATGGTCGAAGGGGGGCGGCTGGCGTCGATTATCCTCTGGGGGCCGCCGGGAACGGGCAAGACGACTATTGCGCGGCTGCTGGCCGCACATACTGACCTGGAATATGAATCGCTCTCCGCCGTTTTTTCGGGTGTTGCCGACCTGCGCAAGGTGTTTGAGCGCGCCCGGGAGCGCCGCGGCATGGGGAAGGGGACCCTTCTTTTCATAGATGAAATCCACCGCTTCAACCGGGCGCAGCAGGACGGGTTCCTGCCCTATGTCGAGGACGGCACGATCATTCTTGTCGGCGCCACAACCGAAAACCCCAGTTTCGAGTTGAACGCCGCCCTGCTGTCCCGCGCCCAGGTCTTCGTGTTGAACCGGTTGAATGCGGAGGCGCTGGAAACCCTGCTGGTCCGGGCAGAGACAGAAACCGGCAAGACACTGCCGCTCGACCCCGATGCGCGGATGGCACTGAAGGCGATGGCGGATGGCGATGGCCGTTTCCTGCTGAACCTGGCGGAAGAACTCTTCGTGATGGATGTCGCAGCACCACTCGATTCGGCTGCTTTGGCGGCGACGGTACAGCGCCGCGCGCCGGTATACGACAAAAGCCAGGAGGGCCACTACAACCTGATCAGCGCGCTGCATAAATCCTTGCGGGGATCGGATTGTGATGCATCGCTGTACTGGCTGGCGCGGATGCTGGACGGTGGCGAGGATCCGCGCTTCATCGCCCGGCGGCTACTGCGCTTCGCTTATGAGGATATCGGCCTGGCCGATCCACAGGCGGCCGTGCAGGCGCTGACGGGCTGGGAAACCTATGAACGGATCGGCTCGCCGGAGGGGGAACTGGCGCTGGCCCAGGTGGTCGTCTTCCTGGCGACCGCACCGAAATCGAATGCGGCCTACAAGGCTTATGGCGCGGCGCGGCGCGCGGCGAAGGAAACCGGTTCGCTGATGCCGCCGATGCATATCCTGAACGCGCCGACCAAGCTGATGCAGGTAATCGGCTATGGTAGCGACTATGCCTATGATCATGATGCGCCGGATGGATTTTCGGGCCAGAATTATTTTCCCGACGGCATGCCGCGCACGCAGTTTTATCGCCCCGTCGAGCGCGGGTTCGAGAGGGATTTGACGAAACGGCTGGACTACTGGTCACGGTTGCGGTCGAAACGGGCGGCCGGGGAAGGCGAAGGCACATGAAACTGATCCTCGCCATCGCTGCGGGCGGGGCCTGCGGCGCCGTCGCACGCCATTTCGTCGCCGCGCAGGTCTCGCACTGGATGGGCAGCGGCTTTCCCTGGGGTATTCTGACTGCCAATATCCTGGGTTCGTTCCTGATGGGCGTGCTGATCGAAACCATGGCGCTGGTCTGGTCGCCGTCGCAGGAAATACGCGCCTTTCTGGTCGTTGGCTGCCTTGGCGCCTTTACGACATTTTCAACATTCGCCATGGATATCGTGTTGCTGTATGAGCGCGGGCAGGTTCTCGGGGCCGCCATATATATCGGTTCGTCGGTCGGGCT
>CAXBEC010000265.1:0-4963 GCA_963974145.1 uncultured Alphaproteobacteria bacterium
GGCCGATTCGACCCTCTATCCCAAGGCCAATTCCTGGTATGTCGGGGCGAATATCCCGGGCAAGCCACGGGTCTTCATGCCCTATGTCGGCGGCTATGAACGCTACAAGGCGATCTGCGACGACGTGGCGGCCGGGGGATATGAAGGCTGCGAGATGACGGCTGAAAAAGCAATCGTATAGGGAACAGAAATGGCACAGGTATTACCGCAGATCCGCGTCGGCTTCATCGGCGACAGCATCACCCATGGCACGGGTGACGAAACCCTGCTCGGCTGGCCGATCCGCGTGGCGCAGGCGGCGCGGGCGGATGGCTTTGATGTCGTGCCCTATAATCTGGGCGTGCGCGCCGATACCTCCGAACTTGTCGCCGCCCGCTGGGAAGCGGAATGCGACGCGCGCCTGCCGGAACCGTTCAAACGCGCCACCGTCTTCGCCGTCGGCATCAATGACAGCGCACATGAAAAAAGCCGGCAGATGGATGGTCCGCGTGTCGAACTCGACCGCTCCGCCGACCTGATCATCAGCATGATCAAGACGGCCGGCCGTTTCGGCCCGTCGCTCTGGGTCGGGCCCACCCCGGTGATCGAGGCGATGATGCCGCTGTCGCCCTTCAAGGGGCTGAGCTACCGTTTCGCTAATGACGCCATCGCCCGGCATAACGACGCCTATGCGGCGCGCGCGGCGGCGGAAGGGATCGAATATCTCGACCTCTTCTCCCCGCTCAGCGCCGAGCCCGGCTGGGAGGCCAGCCTGCGCACGACAGACGGGCTGCATCCCGGCTCCGGCGGGTATGTCCTGATGGCGGCGCTGTTCGCCAAATGGCCGGCCTGGCAGGCGGTTTTACGTGCCCGCTGACCTCAGATAAATTTCGCAAGGGCAGCAATCAGCCGCGCCGCACCGATCATCAGTGCCTGCGTTTCCGCCGCCTGCGCGATTTCCGCCCGGATTGCCTCCAGTTCGGCGACATCTTCATCCGTGGCAATAACGCCATCTTCCAAAAGCTTGAGCCGCGCCTTTGAATACGCGTCGTAGGCGGCGTCCCGCTGCGGTTTCATTATAATCTTGTCATTGATACTGGCCGCGCGGTAACGCATGTCGATAATCGTGACCGCATCGGCGGCCGCTTTCAGTGCATTCGAGTCATTGTCAGCCATGTCCCGCCTCCCCGCCTGTTCGTCGCTTTACCCTCAGCTCGCCGGCTTCGCGTCTGATCTAGTTGCATTCACTTCGTCCAGGGTCTGCTGCATGATCGATTTCCAGACCGGGTCCGATTCTATATCGGCCAGTACGGCAGCGGTCCTGCCCTGAAGCGCGGACAGGTCCCGCCCCGTCAATTCGCCCGCGGCAGAAAAGGCGATCCCCATTGCGTCGGCGATATCGGCGGCTGAGAGCTGATCGTAAGTGCGAATCTGTTTCATCACCGCGAGGCCGACAGAGGACGCTTTTGCGCTCTGTTCCGTAATACGCCGCAACAGGTCGGCTTCCCGTGCTTCCAGGTCCCGCCACTTGTCCAGCCAGGAACCGAGTGCTGCCCTTTTTTCAGTATCCTGCGCCCGCGCTGTGCGGATCTGCTGCAGTTCGAAAAGCAAAGCGCCGCGCTGGTTCAGAAATTGCGGCGGATTGGCCGTTGTCGTATTGCTGAAATGTACGATCTGACTCACCAGCCTGGCGGCGATGGGCTCTGCTTTCCGGACGATATTCCGGGCCGTAAAGCTGGCCTGGTCCAGCGAATCAAACGTGCGCGCGAATGCCCGATACTGGCTGTTGAGTTTTGCCAGCAGATCCGCCCAGGCGGCATCGGCTCCCGCCGTATCCACGTCGTCGGGGTTCCGCAGTATTTTGAGGATGTCCGGCGTCACCGGCGTGCTGCTGTCCAGATTTAATACGTTCTCGACGAAGCCACGTGTCCTGGCGGATTCGGTCGTCGCCGCCGGCGCGATTTCCGATACGCGGAGTTCTTCCAGCAGGGTGATCGTGGCGCGGCTTTCCGCTTCAAACTGCGATGCGGCAAGTTTCAGCGTTTCCGCCTTTTGGGAGCAGGCTGCGAGAACGAGCACTGCGCATCCCGCCAGAATGAGCCGCATGGTCCGGTACATCATGGATCTGCACTCCTGTATGGCCGGCGCGGTTTTCGGGTCGATCAACATATTCAGACCGATCACGATGCCGCCAATGTGACCGGTCCATGTTAATCCCATTTGAGGTTGTATTCAAATGGTTTTATTCTTCTTTATGCTGATACCCTAAGCCCGGCCCCGGCGCGATGCGGGTTATTCCGCTGCCTTGATCCCCTTGAAGCCGAGGATCTGCGACCGACGCTTGACCGCCCAGCCATACTGTTCCGGCCACATCGCGTGGTCCGGGTCCGCGCCCAGTTCTTCGGCGGCATGCAGCGGCCAGAACGGGTTGTACATGATCTCCCGGCCCAGCGCGACGAGGTCGGCGCGGTCTTCGGCGAGGATCGCTTCCGCCTGGTGCGGGTCATAGATCACGCCGACGGCCATGGTCTTCACCCCGGAATCGTGTTTCACCCGGTCGGCATAGGGCACCTGGAAGCCCGGCGGGCGTTCGCCGCCGCCTTGTACGGGCGTGCGGAAGGACGGGGCGCCCTTGATGCCGCCGGCGGAACAATCGACCACATCAACCCCGCGCGCTGCCAGTTCGCGCGCCAGCACGACGGAGTCATCCAGCGACCAGCCATCGTCGGAACCGTCCACGGCGGAAATGCGGAAGAACAGCGGCAGGTCGTCCGGCCAGGCGGCGCGCACCGCTTCGGTGACTTCCAGCGCGAAGCGCATCCGGCCCTGGATATCCCCGCCATAACCGTCATTGCGCTTGTTGCCCAGCGGCGACAGGAAGCTCTGGATCAGGTAGCCATGCGCGCCGTGGATTTCCAGCACCTTGAACCCGGCCGCATGGGCGCGTTTGGCGGCCTCGGCGAAGGCCTGCACCAGTTCGGCGATTTCCTCGGTGGTCAGCGCATGCGGTACCGGCGCGTTCGGGGTGACGGCCTCGGCGGAGGGCGCCACTGTCGGCCAGGGCGCATTGCCGCTGGCGGCATCGGCTTCGGTCAGCGGCGCAGCACCCTTCGACGGGCGCATATGCGAGGCCTTGCGCCCCGCATGGGCGATCTGCATGCCCGGCACGCAGCCCATGGATTCGATGAACCTTGTGATCGGCTTCAGCGCCTCGGCTTGCTCATCGTTCCAGATGCCCAGGCATTGCGGCGTGATCCGCCCTTCCGGCGTGACCGCCGTCGCCTCGCAGAAGACCAGCCCGGCATGGCCGCGGGCAAAGGTGCTCAGATGGGCGAAATGCCAGTCATTGGCCATCCCGTTGCCATGGCAGGAATACATGCAGAGCGGCGAGACGACGACACGGTTCGGCAGGGTAACGCCGCGCAATGTCAGCGGGGTGAACAGCAGGGGTGTATCGGACACGGGGCATTCCTTTGTCGGTGTTCGGTCTGGCGGGGCATTGTCCACCTCGCCCGCGGTTTGTCCAGTTGGAAGGATGTCGCAGGAAACCGGACACTCTTCCAAATACTGCTGTCATGCTCGGGCTTGATCCGAGCATCCAGGAACGCAAGCGTCGAAAACCTCTGGCGGCGCAATCTTTACCTTTCGCGGCGCCGGCATGGATACTTGGGTCAGGCCCGAATATGACGCGAAACCAAGGGCAACCTCTGGCATTGACCGTTAACCGGAACATGCCATCATGGCGGCCATGTCGGATGCAACCTCCTCAATCGCGGCACCCGCCTGGTGGCGCGCCATGCCGTGGTGCGATGCCGCCGGGCGGTTTTCCTGGCTGAAGCTGGCGGTGTTGCTTTTGCTCTGTGTTCCCGCGGCGTTGGTTTCCGCCGATTTCATCGCGGGCAATCTCGGCCCGCGCCCGCTGAATGAAGCGGTGCATCAGATCGGCAACTGGGCGCTGCGCTTGATCCTGCTCTCGCTCGCCGTCACCCCGGCGCGAAGCCTGCTGCGCTGGCCGCGGTTGGTGCAGCTGCGCCGCATGATCGGCATTGCCGCCTTCGCCTATGTCGCGGCGCATCTGGTGCTGTATGCGGCGGATGAAAAATACGACCTGATCAAGGTCGCGGTGGAAATCGCCATCCGCATCTACCTGACCATCGGCTTTGTCGCCTTGCTGATCCTAGCCGCGCTGGCCGCGACCTCCACCGACGCGATGACCCGCCGCCTCGGTGGCCGCAAATGGCGCAACCTGCATCGCCTGGTCTACCTCGCGGCACTGCTGTCGGTGATCCATTTCTTCATGCAGACCAAGGCGAATGTGAACGAGCCCTGGATCATGGCCGGGCTGTTCGCCTGGCTGATGCTGTGGCGCGTCGCCAACTGGCGCGGCTGGGCGGGCCGCCTCTGGGTGCCCTTCGCGCTGACCGTGGCGGCAGTCGCCGTGACGGCCCTGGGCGAGGCGGTCTATTACGCGATCAAGGTCAATGCGCCGTTCCTGCGGGTGCTGGAAGCCAACCTTATGGTCGATGCCGGTTGGCGGCCCGCGGTGATTGTTGCGACGATTTGTTTGGGGGTCGTGGTGGTTGGTTGGGTGCGCTGGACCCGGTAGGGTTTCAATTGGTTTTAGGAAGGTCGATAAGTGGGGATTGGTTTCGCAATCGTTTTCCATCTGATCCTAGCCGTCCTTTTGTACGGGAGCACGTATGCCGTATGCAGGTTGATTCGGCGTTGGAGGCCGGCACTCGGTCGTCGCACCAGTCTGTTGCTAAAGTGGCTTCCCACCGTCGTCGTGCTAACGCCTGGGTTGCTTATTATTTTAGTGTTATTGCGTGTCAACTATGGGCCGCCGGAATATCAGTTCGAATCTGTATTCCGGGTGCCGCCAGACTCGGTTGTCCGGAATTTGCAATCTGACGCCGCCTCGTCCTACGATTTTGGTCATGTGTATTTATCGTTCGATGCGCCGCCATCTTATGTCAATGGCTTG
>CAXBEC010000266.1:0-4960 GCA_963974145.1 uncultured Alphaproteobacteria bacterium
CGCCGGATTCGACCAGAAACGCCCCCAGCACGGCATGAAAAGACGCATTTTCCGGTTCACCCGCCGCCGCCCGTGTCACCAGGGGAATGGCGCGGGACAAATCCCCCTGCCGCGCGGCTATCAACCCGCGCAGGAACAGCACCGATGGCGCATCCGGCAGTATCGCCAGCAGTTCGTTGCAGATCGCGTCGGCGTCGCCCAGCCGCCCGGCATCGACCAGCGCCACCGCCTGCTGAAACCGCGCATCCACATCCGCAACCGACATGCATTCACCCGTCAAAGATCACCGCGCCATTAGAACAGATTCGCCGCCTTGATACAGACGCCCTATTCTCCGCCTCATGGAAGAGACTTCGCCACCGCGCCCCGGAAGCCGCTTTCGGCGGTGGGCATTGATCACGGGAAGCGGCCTGCTGGCCGTACTGGTCCTGGCGGGATCGGCCGGCTGGTATTATCGCCTCGCGCTGGCCGAGTATGTCATCACGACGGCCCTTTCAACCATGGGGATCGCGCCGGCCAGCCTGACCGTCGACAGGCTGACGCTCAGTTCGGCAAGCGTCTCGGCGATTGCGCTGGGCCCCGATCAGGCCCAGCAGATCGAGCGCATCGATGTCACCTATTCGACAGGCGCCCTGCGCCGGGGCGAGATCACCGGTATCCACATCCAGTCGCCCCGGATTCAGGCCCGACTCGCCGATGGCCGGCTCGAACTGCCGGGCCTCGATGCGCTGTTTGAAAAAGGCCCCTCGGGCGAGGCGACGCCGCTGCGCATTGCCAGCCTGACCGCGGATGATTTCCGCGTCGCCCTCGCGACGCCCTTTGGCGACGCCACCATGACCGGGACCGCATCGGCCACGACCTCATTGGAGGGGCTGGTCGAAATTGCCGCCGATTATGTCATAGAAGGCGTTGAAAACCGGAACAGGGTCAGCGCCGACGGCAGCGCCCTTGCGACCCTGCTGCCGACCGGAGAACTGATCGGCAGAGTCACGCTTGATACCGGCGATGTCGGTTTCGGCGAGGACGGCATCGGGGCGCTGCAGGGCGATGTGCAGATACTTGGCCACGGGAATGATTTCAGCGTCGATGCCACCCTCAACGGCAGGCGCATCCGTCTGCATGGCAACGATATCGAAACCGCCACGCTGACGGCCGGGCTGACCTTTGGCGAGTCGGGCATCCGGGTCGATACACGTCTTGACGCCACCGAGGGGCACGCCGCGCTGGCCGGCATGGTCCTGCCCGTTCCCGACGGCGGCTATGCCTATGACGGTACCCTCTCGGCGGCGCTGGACCTGCCGAATATCACCGCGCGCCTGGCGGGAACATTGAACGCCACCGCGCCGGCAGATGGCGCGATCAAGGGGCGGGTGGATATCGCCGACGCCGCGTTGGTATTGAGCGATATCGGTCTCGAAGCCGCCGGCATTTCCGGCGTGGCCGGTTTCACGCAAACGGAGACGGGCATTCCCGATGCCGTTGCCTGGATTAATTTCCAGCGGTTCAGGTTTTCCGGTATCGACTCCGACAGAGTCGCACTGGAATTCGAACACAACGCTGGAACGTTCACGGCGCGTGCGTCGGTTTTTGGCACCAATGGCGACAACGTTGGGGTCAATGTCAGCTACGCGCCTGATCAGCCGCTGAGCTTTGACTTAGACGGCTTTATCGCACCCGGTCCGATTCTCGATGCGACGGCCTCAGGCATCCGGACCGCCGGCACGGTCAGTCTCGATCTGTCGGGAACGCTTGCCGACCCGTTGGGCCCTCCGGAAACCCTGCCCGACCGGTTGACGGTAGAAGGCTATATAACACCTGACCTCAACGGCTTGCTTGTACCCGGCCTGCTGCGCGACGGATCGCTGAAGGGTGAGGTTCAGGTGATTGCCGAACCTGGCGACTGGGCGTTTTCCGGCCCGTCACTCAAGCTATCCAACGCCCGCCTCGCCCCGGAGGTTCTGCAAGGGCTACCCGCCGCGCTGCGGAAGCACGCGGCCGGCCCGGTCACCGCTGAACTGCGCGCATCCGACAAACCGCACGCCGTATTGCGTGTTACACCGCGCGAGGGCGGTTATGCCGCGGCGTTTTCCGGCACAGCCCACGCCGCATCCCCAAGCGTGGCGCTGACAGTGACCGGGCAGGCCGATGCCACGCTGCCGCTATCCGGCATCGGGGGAAGCGGGCAATTCCACCTGACGGGCATACACACGGAACAGGTCGGTGACAGCGTCGACCCTGTGACCATCCGACCGAAGCTGAACGGTACCTTCACCTTGCAGGACAACATCCTGACGGCCCGAACCGGCGCCGGGAGTGGTGTGAAAATCGACAGCGTCGTTGTCCCGGGGCAGCTCCGCACGACGGCGCCATTGCTGCTGAAAATTGACCAGTCCCTCAACCTCCGTGCCGATCTGGGCAGGCAGCCGGTGGCATTGTCCTATTCTGGCGGCGTCACCCTGGGGAACAGCCGCTTCGCGATCACCACCGGACAGGACGAAACGGCCCTGATCCTTTCGGACATCCCCGTTCGCTTTGAAGGCGGTGCAAATCGTACTGCCGCGACGGTTGGACCGGCACAGGCCGAACTTCCCGATCACGCGATCCATGCGACCGGGATCGCCGCAAAGCTCGCCGCGTCGGAAACAGTAACGCTCGACATCGACATCGGCGACATTCGCCAGAAGACCGCAAACCCGTTCATAATTCCCCTGCAGATGAAGACTTCGGCCGTGCTGAAAGATGGCATGGCACAGTTCTCGACGCATTTGCATGACAAGTCGGAAACAATTTCGGTCCGCGCAACCGGCGAACACGATGTCGCCCGGACGAGGGGCTTTGCGGATGTGCAAAGCGCCCGGATCACCTTCCTGCCGACAGTTCTGCAGCCGGCCAACCTCTTTCCGGTCATCGGCAAACAGCTTCAGGATACTGACGGTCACTTCGAAGCCAAGGCATCGCTGCGCTGGCAAGATGGCGGCATTGAATCCGGCGCCGAAATCCTCGCCGACCTTACGGCGCTGAAAACAGAAGAGGTGCAACTGGAAGACGCCACGACGGTTATTACCTTCGACAGCCTGCTTCCCCTCTCCACCCCACCGGGACAGGAAATCTATGTCGGGAAGCTCGACATCGGTATTCCGCTCACCGCCGGGCGTGTCGAATTCCAGGTAAACCGCGAAGGGCATATCACCGCCGCCCTGCGCGAACTGGACCTGTTCGGTGGACGGATCGAAACCGAAGTCTTCACCATTCCGGCGAAACTCGACGGTTTCACGATTCCCCTGGAGGTCAACGGCGTTCGGCTCGATTCATTGCTGGCAGCGACCAAAGTCGGCGACCTCACGGCAACGGGTACATTGAATGGCCAAATTCCGGTCGCGTTCGAAGACGGGCGCGTCTTCCTGCGCAATGGCGTCCTCGAATCGGCCCCGGGCGGCGGCACCATACAATACCGGCCAGAAGCGGTGGGGCCCGCGCTTTCAGATGCGAACGAAGGGACAGCCCTGTTCCTCGATATCGTGCGGGATTTCCAGTATGACAGCGTCCGCGTCACAATCGACGAACAGGAATCCGGTGACATTCCTTTCAATTTCAAGATCAAGGGCAAGAACCCCACCGTCTACAAGGGCATCCCGGTCGAACTGAACCTGTCGATGAGCGGACCGTTGCGCGCGATTCTGCAACAGGGTCTGAAAACCTACACCCTGCCGGATCGCCTGCTGGAACGAATGCAGGACTTTGCCGACCAATGATAACGCCACACACTGGTATTTAAGGGCAGGAACAGTCATATTCAGGACATGAGGAAAATATCGAACCGCTTGATGATACCCCTGTTTGCCGTTGCCCTTGCCGCATTGGGTGCCTGCACGCCTGAAGTTCAGATCCGCGCCCCCGAAAAGCCGATCGTGATCAATCTGAACGTGAAAATCGAACAGGAGATCCGGATCAAGGTCGAAAAGGACATCGACAACCTGCTGGAAACAAACAAGGACCTGTTTTAGCCATGATGAACAGGAAAAACGGAATTCTGCTACCGCTGCTGGCCTTTCTGGCCGTATTTGCGGTCATCCTCACCGGTCCGGCATCGGCCGACGCGCTGGATAACGCCAAGCGCAACGGCCTGGTCGGTGAAACAACGCGCGGCTATATCGCGCCGGTTTCGTCACCAACAGCCGAAGTTACCCGGCTGGTAAACGACATCAACCAGCGTCGCCGGGCCGCCTATGAGGATATCGCGAAGAAGAACGGCATTCCCGTGCAGCAGGTCGAAGCCCTCACCGGCAAACGGATCATCGAACGTGCACCCGCCGGTACCTATTACCAGGACGGCAGTGGCGCCTGGAAACGGAAGTAACGGCCGGCTTTCCAACCGAATCGAAACAGGTCATCGAAGGCTGAGGTTCATGGAGCTTCCCCATTCCGTCGAGGAAACCCACGCGCTGCTGGCGAAGGGCGACTATGTCGCGGATCGCAGCCTGGCCACGGCCCTGTATCTGTCCCTCAGTCTCGGCCGTCCCCTGTTTCTGGAAGGCGAAGCGGGCGTGGGCAAAACCGAAATCGCCAAGGTGCTGTCACAGACGCTGGGCCGCAGGCTGATCCGCCTGCAATGTTACGAAGGGCTGGACGCGGCTACGGCGGTCTATGAATGGAATTACGCGCTTCAGATGGTCGAGATCCGCCTGGCCGAAGCGGTCGGCGATACGGACCGCGCCGCGCTCGAAGGCGATATATTCTCCAAGCGCTTCCTGATCGAACGCCCCCTCCTCCAGGCGCTGGAGCCTTCGGTCGACGGGCCACCGGTGCTGCTGATCGACGAGCTGGACCGGACCGACGAACCTTTTGAGGCCTATCTTCTGGAACTGCTGTCGGATTTCCAGATCACGATTCCGGAAATCGGCACGATCCGTGCGGAAAAACCGCCGCTGGTGATCATCACGTCGAACCGGACCCGGGAAAT
>CAXBEC010000267.1:0-4950 GCA_963974145.1 uncultured Alphaproteobacteria bacterium
TCATCCGCGGTATAGGCCTGCATCTGCTGCAATCCCGCTTCACCGGTGATGCTCATCAATCCGCAAGCGGCCTGGACCGTGTGATCCATTGCCAACTGGTCCCGGTCCGGGCCGGACAGCCCGTAACCCGTGGCAGACGCATAAATCAGGCGCGGGTTGATTTCCCGCATCACCGACCAGCCCAGGCCCAGCCGGTCCATCGTCCCCGGTGCAAAATTCTCCAGCAGGACATCGGCCTTCTTGGCCATTTCCTTGAGGATCTCCTTGCCACGCGGCGTCTTCAGATCGATCGTCACGCTCTTCTTGTTGGAATTAAGCATGGCGAACGCCATCGGCGTCTTTTCACTCTGGCGACGGATCCTGTCACCATCATGCGGTTCAACCTTGACCACCTCGGCACCGGCCATGGCCATCAGGAACGCTGCATAGGGGCCCTGGTAGATCTGGGTCAGGTCCAGGACCCGGATACCCTCTAAAGCCTGCATGATATCCTGCCCTTTTCTGGCTAAAGCGCCGGCACTTCGAGTACACGGCAATCCGGCGCGAAGGAAAGCGGTGCGGCCGTGAGGTCCTGCAGGGCTTCCCGGGACAGACCCTCGATGATTTCATGTACCAGAAAACCGTCCGGTGTCACCTGGACCACGGCGTGATCGGTATAGACCCAATCGACAACCCCTATCCCGGTTTCGGGATAACTGCATTTTTCCACCAGCCGGGGTTCGCCATCGCGCGTCACATGCGCCATGACGACCCAGACCGATTTGGCGCCAACCGCGAGGTCCATCGCGCCGCCGACAAGCGGTCCCTTGTTGGGTATCATGGCATCCCAGTTCGCAAGGTCGCCGCCGGATGAAACCTGGAAGCCACCAAGCAGGGTCACGTCGATATGGCCGCCGCGGATCATGGCGAACGCCATTGCCGAATCGACCAGCGACGCGCCTTCGCGCACGGTAATTTTCTGGCTGCCGGCATCGACAAAATCGAGGTCTTCCTTGCCCGGTTCGGCGACCGGCCCGACGCCAACAATACCGTTCTCGGACTGAAACATGATGTCCGCATCTTTGGGTGCGTAATTCGCCGCGAGGACCGGCATGCCCATACCGAGGTTCACATACCAGCCTTCGGCAAGACCTTGGGCGGCACGCCAGGCGATCTGGTTTCTGTTCAGTGGTGTCATTTTATTCTCCAGAATTCCTAGCGTTCGTCCGGCAATTGGATCACGCGGTTAACAAAGATACCCGAAATATCCGCACCGTTCGGCGGCAAAGCGTCATCCTGCAGGGTGGTAACTTCGACAACAGAGGTTTTCGCTGCCATGGCCATGGACGGGCCGAAATTTGCCTGAAGGCCCCGGAAGACGACATTGCCCCAGCGGTCGGCGATCTGGCCGCGCAACAGCGCGAAATCCGCCGTCAACGCCGTTTCCATCAGGCATTCCCTGCCATTGAACATCCGGGATTCCTTGCCGTCGGCTAGCTTCGTCCCGGCACCTGTCGGTGTATAGAAGGCCGGGATACCCGCCCCCCCGGCCCGCAGCCGTTCCGCGAAACTGCCCTGGGGCACCAGTTCGAGTTCCAGCGCGCCGCTTTTAATCTGCCGCTCGTAAATACCCGGTTCCTTGCCCGGGCTTCTGGCAGCGGAGCAGACGACCTTCGTGACCCGTTCGTCTGAAAACAGTGACGGCGCGGTGTATTCGATAAAGCGAACACTATTGAGGATCAGGGTCAGGTTATGCGCACTGGTCCTTTCCAGCGCCCGCACAAGCGCAATAGGCAGTCCCGCCCCACCAAATCCACTTACCATGATGGAGCAGTCGTCGGTCAACCCTTCCAACGCCTGTTCCACAGTCTCTACGCGCTTGTCTATCATCTGCTCCGTTCTGCCTTTCTAAATGTTCGGTGGCCGCATGTTAGCGACATGGACCTCTCTCAACCAATAGCCGATGCGCGCTCAAACTCAAATAGACGCCGGTTCAACCTTGCATAACAGCGTCTTCAGGTTGACCTGATCCGAAACCGCATCCCGTTGCGTGCGATCAGTCAGGAAATTCACGGACTTCCAGGGATTATGCGGTTGCCGTTCACCCCAACCGATGGGCACATAGGCTGCGCTTTTTCGGATACCGGGTGTGAGCCATGCGACAGCCTCCACCGTTCCATGTGACGTTGTGATCCGCACGCGATCGCCATCGGATATTCCCAGTTCCGCGCCGCGTTCCGGGTGCAGTTGCACATACATGTCCGCCCACATTTCCTGCGCCTGCCAGGCGTAATGTGTCCAGCTGTGAAAGTGCGGCGCGGCAGCACGGCCGGTGACGAGTTCCATATCAAAGCCCTGATCGCGCAGCTTTGCACCCGGGCCCGCCGCATTCGTATTGACGATCCTGGCCATCGGCGCATTTGTCGGTGCGGCCGTAAAGGGGGACAGGACCCCCATCTCGGCATCCGTTGCCAGCAATTCCAGATAAGGCAGGTCGATAAGCTGTTCCCGCTCGCTGAAGAATTCCGGCAGAACCGGCAGGCCAAGTTTCGCGAATTTCTCCGCCATCGGTTCGGTCCAGAACTCCAGCTTCCCGCTCGGGGTCGGGAAGCGTTTCTCATTTCCGCCAACCGCCTCTTCCAGGAAAAGCGTTTCCAGTTCCGGTGAATCCGCGCTGGGCAGCGGATACCGGCGCCAGCGATAGGGCGATGCCCGCAACAGGTCGGTCGTGCAACCGCGCAGGTCATCGCTGCGCGCGCACATGTGATCCCAGAAAACCGCCGGCTCCTTGAATTCCTCCTTTAGCACGTCATCGAAGCCGAAGCGCTTGCCAAGTTCGATCCAGATCCAGCCATCCGATTTTGCCTCACCGGGCGGATCGATCAGTTTGTCATTCCAGACCACACGCCTGTCATCATTGCCCCGATTGACGCCGCCGCGCTCGATCCCCGTCGCCACCGGCAGCAGGTAATCCGCATAGGCCGATGTCTCGTTTTCATACAGATCCATATGCACCACGAGGTCCAGCGCCAGCATCGCCTCGCGCGCATCGTCCTGACTGGGCCAGTGCGACATCGGGTTGTTTCCCGCCAGCAGCGCCTTGACCGGATAGGGCTTGCCGTCCCGCATTGCATCGATCCAGCCGGCCGGATTGCGCCGGACCATCGGCTTTTCAATCGGGGCACGCCGGCTCTCCGGCAGCTCCGGACTCATTGAGGATCCGGACGCCATGTTGAAATAGCCGCCGCCGCGCCGCGCCCAGTTCCCGGTACAGGCCGCCAGGAACATGAACACACGGTTGGTCTGCACACCATTGCTGTGCTGGTTCAGACCCCGGCTCCCGAAGATCATGCAGCCATCCGCCGTGGCGATATCTTCCGCCAACTGCCTGATTTCCGCGGCGGGAATATCGGTTACTTCCGCCGCCCATTCGGGGGTGTAACCGCGCTCCATGACATAATCGCGCCAGCGTTCCCAGCCTTCCACCCAGCGCGTACAGAAATCCTGATCCTGCAAACCGCTGCTGAAAATATGATGGATCAGGGCCAGGCCAAGCGCCATATCGGTACCGGAGCGGATGCCGAGCCATTTGTCCGACTTGCTGGCCGTGACCGTAAACCGCGGATCAACCGTCACCATCTTCGCGCCGTTCCTGATCCGCCAGTCATTGACCATGCCAAAATAAACCGGCCGGGTTTCCGCCTGATTGTCGCCAATGAACAGGTACATTCCGGCACTGCCTATATCATCCGGCGTATAGCTGTTGGGGATCAGGACCACACCCTGGGTCAGGGAATAGGCAATCGCCTTCCCCGACGAGCACAGCGCTTCCGTACTGCCGGCATTCGGCGTTCCCCATAATTTTGCGAACAGGGGCACATAGGCCCGGGACGTCATGACCCCCGCCCGCGTCCCCGCGAACAGGGCCACCGCTTCGGTCCCCCATTTTTCACGGATCGCCCGCATCTTTTCCGCGATCTCGTCCAGCGCCTGCTCCCAGCTGATCCGTTCGAACCGCGATTCACCGCGCGCCCCGACACGTTTCTGCGGATACATCAGCCGGCCCGGATCGTTGTAGATCTGCAGGGTCATCTGTGATTTCGGGCAAATACGCCCCGCCAGAACCGGATCCTTGTCATTCCCGGTTATCCTGACCAGCTTGTTGCCCTTGAAATGGTAGTTCAGCGAACAGGCATTGAAGCAGATATTGCACCCGCCCGGTTCGACGCGATCCGCCGCCCGCGCATCGGGTGATTCGCCATAGGGAAATTCCGTTTCCGCCGGCCGCGCCGCGCCCTGCCAGGAACCCGGCAGAGTCATTGAAACCGTTTGCAGCGGCGCTTGCCGCGCATGCACCCGTTCCAGATAGACCGTCCCCGGCCCCAGCAGATAGTCATCTGTATCGCGTATCGTCCGTCCCGCGGCCGTGGCTTCGGCAACAAGCGTATCGCGCTCGCCAAAGCGGATCGCCATGCCCGGGCATACCGACGCGCAGGCCGTTGTTTCACCTTCCTTGCGGTGTGATACACACAGATCGCATTTCACGGCGTGATGGTCGGCGGCATCGAATCCCATCGCACCGTACGGACAGGCCAGAACGCATTCGCCACATCCCGTGCAGCGGTCGTCATCCAGGCTGACGATACCGCTGACCGGGTCCTTGCGGATCGCTTTGGGGCTGACGGGGCAGGCCCGCAGACAGGCCGGACGTTCGCAGTGCTGACACATGGTCGGCAGGAATTCCAGCGCGGCTTCGTCCTTCCCCTGCAACCAGACAACCTTGTTCCTGTTTACCGAAGGCCCCAGACCATGCGCCTGCTTGCAGGCGGCTTCGCAGCTTTTGCAGCCGGTGCAACGCTCCAGATCGATCAGCAGCGCCAAACGACTTTTGTTTTCCATCAGTTCCGCCACCTTCATCCCCCCAGGCGGCAATATGCCACCATGTTATCGGGCCGCCATCGGCAACGTATC
>CAXBEC010000268.1:0-4940 GCA_963974145.1 uncultured Alphaproteobacteria bacterium
ACCTGCGCTGCGCCAGGCATGCAGCGCGACCATCACGTCGCCGTCTTCGCCGTCATAGGTTTCGGCAACCCGCACATGGTGGCCGAGCCCGCGCAGGATCCGCGCCCAGCGGTTGGCGGTCCTGCGGTTTCCGGATTTGGACCGCCGCGCCGCCGGCGTTATAAGAACGATCCGACAGCCATGAGTTTCGTGCAGGCGCGCCAATGACCCATCCCGTATCCACCACCCGTCTTCAGGACATCATGCGCGACGCACGGTCACGCAGCCTCGAGCTCCTGAACGGGCTCTGCGATGCACAACTTATCGGGCCGCAACTGCCCATCGTCAACCCGCTGCACTGGGAAATCGGCCACGTTGCCTGGTTCCACGAATATTTCATCCTGCGCCGCCGCTACGGCCATGAACCGCTGCTGGAACGCGGTGACCGGCTTTACGATTCCATTGGCATCCATCATCACCAGCGCTGGGACCTGCCGCTCTATTCGATGGCAGACACGCTGGACTACATGGCCCGTGTCCATGACACGCTGCTGGAGCGGCTTGGCAGCGGCATGGCGAGCAAACAGGACAGCTACCTGTACCAGTTCACCACCTTCCACGAAGACATGCATACCGAGGCCTATACCTGGTCGCGCCAGACGCTGGGCTATCCGACGCCAGTCTTCGCCAACGCCGAGGCGATGCCGGAGGACGATAGCGCCGGGCCGCTGCCGGGCGATGCCGATATTCCCGGCGGCACGCTGATGCTGGGTAGCCCGGAAGACGCACCCTTCGTGTTTGACAACGAAAAATGGGCGTACCCGGTGACCGTCGCCCCGTTCCGCATGGCCCGCGCGCCCGTGACCAACACGGATTTCGCCGGTTTCGTCGAGGAAGGCGGGTACCACCGGCGCGACTTCTGGGACGATGACGGCTGGCAGTGGCGGCAATCGACCAACGCCACCCACCCGGTTTACTGGCAGCCGGACGGCGCCGGCGGCTGGACCCTGCGCCGGTTCGATCAAACGATTTCCCTGCCACCGCACCAGCCGGTCATCCATGTCTGCTGGCATGAGGCGCAGGCCTGGTGCCGCTGGGCGGGCCGCCGCCTGCCGACCGAGGCCGAATGGGAATTCGCGGCGACGGCAGGTGGACCGAACAAGCGCGCCTATCCCTGGGGCGAGACCGAACCGGACATCACCCGCGCCAATCTGGACGGGCGCGCGCTGGGCGTGATCGATGTCGGCGCGCGGGCGGCAGGAGACAGCATTCACGGGCTACGCCAGATGATCGGCAATGTCTGGGAATGGACCGGTACGACCTTTGGCCCGTACCCCGGCTTCTCGCCGGACGACTACAGGGAATATTCCGAACCGCTGTTCGGCGACACGAAGGTACTGCGCGGCGGCGCCTGGGCATCACGCAGCCGCATGGTGGATTCGACCTACCGCAACTATTTCGGTCCGGACCGGCGCGATGTTTTCGCCGGGTTCAGGACCTGTGCGGTGACGTGATGCGCAATCACCCGGAAAAGGTCCGCCGATGACAAGCCTCTCCCGCCTCTGGCGCGGTGAAATCCCGCTCTTCACCGCATTCTGGACCTGGGCCGTGCTGGGTGGGCTACTCGTCAATATCATATCCAGCGCCATGTTCCTGGCCCTGATCACAAACGACCAGACCATCCTGGCGGTAATTGCCGGTTACGCGACGTCGCTGCCATATAATCTTCTCGTCACGGTCGGTGTCTGGCGCGCCGCCGCCCGCTATACCGGCGAGCGGCAATGGGCGGAACTGGCGCGTATTGCCACGGTCGTTGGCATGGCCCTGCTCAGCGTGACGTAACGGCGGTGGCCGCCATGGCGGTGAGCGCATCGGCCAGCCGCTCGAAATCCGCCATGTCGCAATAGACCTGCGCCGCCAGCCGCGCCCAGAGCCGCCCGCCCAGTGTTATCACGGGAACCTCGATGCCGTGCTGAAACAGCAGCGCGTCGCGGATCGTCCCGGCGCGTTCCGCGTCGGCGGGAAAGCGGTCCGGCAACGGCGCCAGCGCCATGCCGCCCGTGAATTCCGGCATCGGGGCAAGCGCCGGGCCGAACCGCCCGGCCAATAGCGCCGCACCCTGCAGGACGAACGCATGATTGTGGGCGCGCACCCGTTCGGCGCCAAGGCGGTCCATGAACCGCGCAGCTTCGGGAAAACAGAGATACGAAGTGAAATCGCGTGTGCCGGTCCAGTCGAATTCCGCCGTGAAGCCTTCGTCCAGCTTCCAGGATACCGCCGCCGGGTGCAGGGATTCCTGCGCCGCTTCGCTGGCCCAGAGCAACCCGCAGCCGCGTGGCGCGAAATACCATTTGTGCAGGTTGGCGGCGTACCAGTCGCAGCCCAGCGCCGGGATATCGAGCGGCAGGGTACCCGGCGCATGCGCGCCGTCGACCAGCAGCTTCGTGCCGTTATCGCGGCACAGCGCGGCAATCGCTGCGACAGGCAGGATCAGCGCCGTCTCCGAAGTAATGTGGTCGATAACGGCCAGCCGTGTCCGGGAGGAAAGCGCGGCAGCGACCGCATTGACCGCATCCTCATGCGCCTGCAACGGGAACGGGATTGCGGCGGTCTTCAACACCGCGCCCGCCCGACGGCAGGCATAGGCGGCGGCGTTCCGTACCGCCCCATAGGCGTGATCGGTGACCAGCACCTCGTCACCGGCCCGGAGGTCGAGGGACCGCAGCACCGCGTTCACGCCCGCCGTCGCGTTATCCGTGAAGACGTAATCATCACCGCGACCGCCGAACAGGCCCGCCGCAAAATCTGCCGCCTGCCGGAGCGCCGGCTTCAATTCGTGCCGCATGAACCGGGCCGGCTGGGACTCGATCCGCCGGCGCAGTGCGTCCTGCGCGTCCATCACCTCGCAGGGTGTGACGCCAACAGTCCCGTGATTGAGATAGGCGATCCCCGGCGCCAGCGGCCAGAGCGCCCGCGCCGCATGTCCGAAATCCACCATGTCACCACCCCGCCATCGTCTTCGCGAAGGACAGCATACATCGCCCTTGCGACGGCGGTCATGATTTCCGCAGGAATGGCGGGAACCGGTCCTGCAAGGTCCGAGTTTGATTCGCGCCGGGCAAACGATACACTGGCACCGGACGCATCACGCTGCAAAGCAGCCGGTACGGACCTGAACGTTTAATGTCAAAGAAGCCCCGCGCCGCATGCAACCATCACACCTGTTCCGGCGATTTATAAAGGCCTTCCGTCTGAAGTCGATTCGACTGCTCATCGTCGCCACCCTGCTCACCATCGGTGCTCTCCTGTCCTGGTTCGAGCCGCAGTTCATCCTCCTGTCGCGCGAATGGGTCTGGGATGAGATGGTGCGCGCCAAACCGCGCGCCTATAACCCCGGGCTGAAGGTCCGCATCGTCAATATCGATGAGGAAAGCCTGGCGGCGCACGGGCAATGGCCCTGGCCACGGGCGCGCATGGCGCGGCTGGTGGATTCGCTGCAGGATTATGGCGCCCGGGCCATCGCCTTCGACGTCATCTTCGCGGAACCCGACCGCACATCGCTGGGAAACGTCTTCGACGGGTTGCGCCGGGACGTGCCGGGATACCAGCCCCCGCTGGATGCGGACGCCATCGCCCGGCAGCCGGACAACGACATGATCTTCGCCGCCGCCATCGGCAGGGTACCAACCGTCCTGGCGCTCAGCGTCGAGGAAACCGCATCGCCGAACGGATCGCGCCCGCTGGCCAACCTACCGCGCGTCAAATTCGAACGGCGCAAGGACCAGCGCTACCTGTCGTCTTTTCCGGGCGCTATTTCCGCCCTGCCTGTCCTGCAGGAACAGGCGGCATCGAACGCTTCCATCGACCCCCGCGTCGATGCGGACGGCATCACCCGGCGGGCGGCGCTGCTGTACAAGGTGGGCAAGCGGACCGTGCCGTCGCTCGCGGCGGCGCTGGTTCTGGCGGCGGAAGGTGGTGGCATTACAGCCCTGACACAGCGGCCCGGGTTGCGGGCCATAGCGATCGGCGATGCCGAAATTCCGACGGACCGGTATGGCCAGATGCGGCTCTATGACAGCGGTTCCAGACCGGACCGTTACGTTTCCGCGGCGGATGTGCTGTCGCGCAGCCTGCCGGATGATGCGCTGAAAGACGCTATTGTCATTATCGGCACCGGCGCCGAAGGGCTGCACGACCTGCGCCTGACGCCGCTGGACCAGTGGGTTCCCGGCATGGAAACCCATGCGCAGTTCACCGAACAGATTCTGGGCCGGGATTTCCTGGACCGGCCGGAATGGAGCCACGAGGCGGAACTCGCAGTCATCGTGGTCATCGGGTTTCTGCTTCTGGCGGCGGTCGGGCTGGGCTGGACATGGCCACCACCCTGGGTGATTGCCAGCATCGCATCCGGCGGGCTGGGCCTGTTCGCCTGGTTCCAGTTTTCCGAACACCGGCTGCTGTTCGACCCCCTCCTACCGGCTGCGACGCTGCTGAGCGCGGCGGCGCTGGACCGGTTTCTGCTAGTCCTGGAATTGCGGCGCGAGCGCAGCGCCGTCCGCAGCGCCTTCGGCCATTACCTGGCCCCGGCCATCGTCGAGCTGCTGGCGGAGAACCCGGACCGCCTGACCCTGGGTGGTGAGCGGCGCAACATGACCTTCTTGTTCTGTGACATCCGCGGCTTTACCGCGATATCGGAACGCTTCGGGCAGAATCCCGAAGGGCTGACGCAGTTGATCAATCACTTCCTGACGCCGATGACCAACGAGATCATGAACCGGGGCGGCACCATCGACAAATACATGGGCGATTGCATCATGGCGTTCTGGAACGCGCCGCTGGATGATTCCGCCCATGCGGCCCATGCCTGCCAGTCGGCGCTGGCCATGCAGGATGCCCTGCGCGCCCTGAACGAGCGGCTGGCCGAGAACGAACCCCCCATCACCATCAGGGCCGGGGTCGGG
>CAXBEC010000269.1:0-4926 GCA_963974145.1 uncultured Alphaproteobacteria bacterium
CGCATTACCGGGGAGGACGGCTATTTCGATACCCGTATCGTCTTCGTTGCGGAAAGCGGTCCGCGGGCAAGGCGGGTCAAACGCCTTGCGATCATGGATCAGGACGGGGCGAATTTCCGTTTCCTGACCGATGGTTCCGCGCTTGTCCTGACACCGCGGTTTTCGCCGACCACGCAGGAAATCACCTATCTGTCATTCTTCAACAACACGCCGCGGATCTATCTGTTCGATATCGAGAGCGGACGGCAGGAAGTTCTGGGTAACTTCGACGGCATGACCTTTGCGCCCCGTTTCACGACGGACGGCAAGTCGGTGCTCATGTCGTACGCCAAGGACGGCAACTCCGAGGTCTTCCGGATGGATTTGCAAACCCGCAAGGTCACGCGGCTGACCAATAACCCGGCGATCGATACGTCGCCCAGCGCCTCGCCGGACGGTAAGTTTATAGCCTTCAATTCGGACCGGGGCGGCTCGCCGCAGCTTTATGTGATGAACAGGGATGGCGGCAATGTGCAGCGCATCAGTTTCGCCCAGGGGCGTTACGCCACGCCGGTATGGTCACCGCGCGGTGATCTTATCGCGTTTACCAAGCAGGCCGGTGGTAAATTTCACATTGGCGTGATGCGTCCGGATGGCAGCGGTGAGCGTCTTTTGACCGAAAGCTTCCTGGATGAATCGCCGACCTGGGCGCCCAATGGCCGCGTCCTGATGTTTTTTAGAGAAACACCGAGCGATTCAAAAGGGTTGGGCGGTACCGTAAAACTTTATTCCATCGATTTGACAGGGTACAACCTGCGGGAAATCGTAACGACGGGCGATGCATCCGACCCGGCCTGGTCGCCGCTGAATCCGTGAAATATTCAGATTTTCATGTATTATCCGTATAATATCGGGTAAATTCGGTGGAATTTGCGAATGATAGTTTACGGTGGGAGGTTGTAATTCAGTAATCGGCATGCTTAAAGTAAAAGGAACTTAAACAAGGCTTAATTACTAGCCTACTATAAAGTCTCGTCTGAAATTGTAAAATTCCGTCCAAGGGGTAAGTAGATGCGCACTAAATTATTGAGTGTATTCGCCATTGCATTGCTGGCAGCAGCCTGCGGTTCAACGCCGGAGGATACAGGCTCAGCAACCGGGCAGGGCGATTCCACCAGCTCGACCACGTCAGGTTCTCCTTCTTCGACCTCTTCCGTTGCGCCGACACAGTCCTCTGGGATTGTACCGGGTTCGCAGGACGATCTGGTCGTCAACGTCGGTGACCGGATCTTCTTCGGCTTCGACAAGTCTGAGATTTCGTCTGAGGCCGCAGCAACACTGCGGAAACAGGCTGCATGGATGCAGGCGAACCAGAACGTGACCGTGGTTGTCGAAGGTCATTGCGACGAACGTGGCACGCGCGAATACAACCTTGCGCTGGGCGAGCGCCGCGCCAACGCAATGCGTGAACAATTGATCTCGCTCGGCGTATCTGCCGCGCGGATCGAGACGATCAGCTATGGCAAGGAACGTCCTGCCGTTGCCGGATCGAACGAAGCGGCATGGGCGCAGAACCGCCGTGGCGTGATGGTCAGAAGAGGTGCCGGCAGCTGATTGCAGCAATACCGTGGCCGCGCGGGGTAAAATTCTACCCCGGCGGCCATTGTTGATGCCACCGCCATAATTTTGCCGGATTGGCGCGTTAGCAAGAGGGCGCCATGACTGACATCAGAATATCAGACGAAAAATCAGCACGAGCCGCAAACCAAAACAGGTTTGCGGTTCTTTTGTCGCCCGCATGCCGCAATGGCATTGCGGCAGTAATAGCTGTGGTTCTCGCCAGTGTGACGCTCTCTGGCGGTGCTGTTGCACAGGAGAGCCTCTCCGATCAGGTGAACCGGCTGCGCCGCGATCTGGAGGATGTGCAATCCTACCTCTATAAATCGACAAATATCCCGAAAACGCCAGGTGCGGCGGCGCAAGGCCCGGAATCAACCGCCTTGCTGCAACGCCAGATTCTTGAAATGCAGGGACAGATGCGGGACCTGACAGGGCAGATCGAAAAGCTGCGCTATGAGGTTCGTGTTGTCGATGATCGCCTCAATAAACTGGTTGGCGATGTGGATTTGCGACTCCAGGCGCTGGAGTCGGGTATGGCAACGGGAAACCGTTCCGATGCAGGTCCTGTGACGGACCCGCTGCGCAATTCAGGCGCGGCGCAACGTTTGCCCGATCAATTACAGGATTCCGGCACGACGATAATTTCTTCCGAAACGGTCACGGCGAATCAATTGCCGCCCGGTACGAAACTGCTGGGGACGGTCAATCCGGACAATATCGATTCCGTTCGTACGGGTTCTGCCTCACCAACATCCGCTGGTTCGGCGCCACCGACGGCCGCGCCAGGGCCCGGCAGCGTTAATCCCGGTTCGACGCAAACCGGCGCATTGCCCGAGGGTTCTGTCCAGGAACAGTACCAGTATGCGTTCCGGTTGCTGCAACAGCGTGACTACGCGAATGCGGAAGCGGCACTGCGCCAGTTTATCGAACGGCATCCGACGGATGACCTTGCAGGAAACGCGATGTACTGGATGGGTGAAACGTTCTACGTCCGGAAGGATTTTCCCGAAGCCGCCCGCGTTTTCCTGGATGCCTATCAGCGTTTTCCGAAGGGCAACAAGGCCGCGGATAATCTGTTCAAGCTGGCCCGGTCGCTGTCCGAAATCGGCGAAAATGCGTCGTCATGCACGACATACCGGGAATTGCTGAAATCCTATCCCAACGCGAACGAGCGGATACTGGCCAGCGCGCGCAGCGATATGAGCCGCCTCAACTGTCCGTGAGCTACGTGTTCTTTGACGGCCAGGCGTGAGTCTGGGATGCAGGACCATGGGCAAAACCGACAAACCTGAAACAGCCGACGCGCCGATCAGCGGCAGGGAGTTCGCTGAACTGATGGCGCGCCTCGGGCCGTTTGAGAGTAAACCCGCCGTCGCGGTGGCCTGTTCCGGAGGCGCCGACAGCATGGCGCTGACCGGTTTGATGCACGACTGGAGCCAGGCAAACGGGGGAACACTCACGGCACTGATTGTCGATCACGCGATCCGCCCCGAATCCGCTGCCGAAGCGCGGATGGTTTCAGGCTGGCTTGCGACCCGGAATATTGATCATGAAGTGCTGGTCTGGCGCGGAGCAACATTCGATAGCGGGTTGCAGGCGGCGGCCCGAACGGCGCGATACGCCTTGTTGTCGAACTGGTGCGAGGCCCGCGCTTGCCTGCACCTGGCGGTCGCCCATCACCAGGAAGACCAGGCGGAGACTGTCCTGCTCCGCCTGGCGCGGGGCAGCGGGGTAGACGGGTTGTCCGCCATGGCGCCCGTCACCGAAACCCGCACCTTGCGGATCATCCGTCCATTATTGTCCGTGTCGCGGGCCCGGTTGCGGAGGACCCTGGAAGTGCAGCAACTGGCGCATGTGGAAGACCCTTCGAACCGGAGTGATCGTTTCGCGCGGGTCCGTATGCGAATGTTGGGACCGGTACTGGATAGTGAAGGCATGACGCCACGGCGGCTTGCCGCCACGGCGGCAAATATGGCGCGTGCCCGTGAAAGTCTGGACGCGGCCAGTACGAAACTGCTTGCCCGTTCAGCCATCCTGCATGATGCGGGATATGCGATCCTGCAACCGGATCTCCTTGCGACCGCGCCGCGGGAAACCGGATTGCGCGCGCTTGCCAGCGTGCTGTCCTGCATCGGTGGCGCCGGGTATCCCCCCCGCTTCGAACGGCTGGAGCGGCTGTACGATCTGATCGGCGACATTCCCCTCAGGGGCGGGCGAACATTGGCCGGCTGTCGCGTCCTGGGCCGTAAAACCGGCGTACTGATCTGTCGCGAGGTTGCGGCAATCCGGGAACCGCTGTTGCGCGCGTCCGGCGAGATCTTCTGGGACAACCGGTTCCGGATGCGTTTTCCGGACGGCGGCAAGGCTGAAATCCAGCCGCTGGGGCGCGCGGGATGGCTTGATATCGTGTCTGTTATGCCCGAATTGAAAAAGGCCCGAATTCCTGCTGCCGTTCGTCCATCCCTGCCGGCGATCTGCCGGAACGGGCAGGTTTTGGCCGTGCCGCATCTGGGGTTTATCCGCCCGCGACGGGGGCAAGCGGTCGTGTTGCCGGAAAAAATGCGCTTTGCGCCCTTGCGGCCGCTGGTTTCGCCACGCTTTACATTGCATTAGGGCCAGTACACACTATTTAAACTATGATGATGGAATCTCTGCTCCATCCTGCTGGCGTGCTGTGAATTCATACGACTGTTTCTTTGATTTTAGGAAGGCGAACGCGTGAACCTGTTTGGTAAGAACCTCGCACTTTGGATCATCATAATTATTCTGATGATTGGCCTGTTCAATCTGTTCCAGGGCTCGACACAGCGTAGCGCCCAGACCAGTGTCTCCTATTCGCAGTTTCTGAACGAAATTAACGCGGGTACGATCGCCGACGTGACCATCAAGGGGCGGACGATTTCCGGCCATTACCGCAATGGCTCGGGCGCCTTCACGACCTATGCGCCGGATGATCCGCGGCTGGTGGAAACACTTTCGGCAGCCGGCGTGACCATCAACGCGGGCCCCAGTGACGAAAACGTTCCGTCGCTGTTCAGTATCCTGGTGTCATGGTTCCCGATGCTGCTGCTGATCGGTGTCTGGATTTTCTTCATGCGCCAGATGCAGGGCGGCGGCGGCAAGGCCATGGGCTTCGGCAAGTCGAAGGCGCGCCTGCTGACCGAAAAATCCGGCCGGGTCACGTTTGAGGACGTTGCCGGTATCGATGAAGCCAAGCAGGAACTGGAAGAAGTCGTCGAATTCCTGAAGGACCCGCAGAAATTCCAGCGCCTTGGCGGCAAAATTCCCAAGGGCGTGCTGCTTGTCGGCCCGCCGGGAACGGGTAAG
>CAXBEC010000270.1:0-4917 GCA_963974145.1 uncultured Alphaproteobacteria bacterium
GAAACCTTTGCGGGGGCGGAGGAAATAGACAACTTTCCGCTATTCGGGCTACGTCACGGCTGCACCGGCGCAGAAATCCGGACGACGAACCCCGTCAGTCGTCGTATCCGCGGGCGGCGGCGCGGTCGGTGGCGCACTTCTGCGCACAGCTATCGCCGCCAGGCCACTCACACGGCTGGCGCACGCACCCTGGCGACTGGTCACGGGACCAAATTTCCCGGAATCGGACCGACAGTCGCTGTCATTGGCAGACGGCGTGACGGTCGACACATTCATTACGGATTTTCGCGGTATTTTAGATAAAGTTGCAGTTTCCGTCAGTCAGGCAGGATACAATACGGTCATGGATTTATTCGCGACAGCAACGCCCGCGGTTCTAGTACCGTTCAGCAGTCACGGCGAAACAGAGCAGTTTCGGCGCGCGTCCATCCTTGCAGAACGCAGGCATTTCCAGGTCGTTCCCGAAACGCAGTTGACCGCCCAATCGCTCGCGCAGGCTGTAGACCGGGCCTTACTGGCACCGCCGCCGGACCCTGCCGGCATTGATTTCAACGGCGCCGCAAATACAGCCGAAATTATTAACTCGCTCGTTGCTACCCGAACTGCGCCGCGTCTACAGCTCAACTGATCATGCCCGTACCGTCATATGACCATATTCCGGCGCGCTGGTCGGACTTAACCAGAGAACTCGACGCCTGGGCGGCCGCAGGCAGGCAGGCGACGTTCTGGTGGCGCGACGACGACGCCACCAGGCCGGGCCCCGCATTGGATCGATTGCTGAAAATCGTCGATGCGCGCCCGATATCGCTGGCCGTCATTCCCGCGGGCGCCACCAGCGGTCTTGCCCGTGTTGTCGATGAAAATCCGAATATCGCCGTGCTGCAGCATGGTTATTCCCATGCGAACCACGCACCCGACGGCGAAAAGAAATCAGAATTTGGCGCCCATCGGCCCCTGCAGACCATGCTGCAGGAAGTCGCGGAAGGCAGGGAACAGCTAACCAGCCTGTTCGGCAGCCGGTTTTTATCTGTCTTTGTGCCCCCCTGGAACCGGCTGGCGGATTTGGTCGCCGCCGAACTGGGAACCTGCGGCGTCCTGGCCGTTTCCGCCTTTGGACGACGCAATCCCGGCGCAACGCCGCGGCGGCTCAATTGCCACATAGATATCGTGAACTGGCGCGGTGATCGCGGGTTTTTAGGCACGGGAGCGGTTTTGGACGCGCTCGTCAGTCTACTCACCGAATTCCGCACCAGTTCTGCGAAAAACACTGAGCCTGTCGGATTGCTGACGCATCATCGCGACCACGACGAAGGCTGCTGGCAGTTTCTTGAAGACCTGATGACAGTTTCGGCGGATCATCCCGGTGCACACTGGATTTCGGCCACCGCGGGGATCGCCGATGGATAGCATGACCCTGCGGTATCCCGCACGCAGCCTATACGGTGACTACATCCGCGCATTGATCGGTGTGGTGATCCTGGGCACGCCCTTCTTCTATGCCGGCGGCAGCCCGATTGTCGCAACGATTCTGGGGTCGCTGCTGCTGCTTTTTGTCGGCTTTGGCGTGCGGACCTATTTTCGGCAGGTGACCACAATAAGTGTCACACCGGATGCCATAGCCGCGATTGGCCCGTTCGGAAAGCGCATTGCATGGGACACAATTAACCGTGTCGATCTGAAGTACTTTTCCACGCGCCGGGAAAGATCCGCAAATCGCGGTGACGGGTGGATGCAGATAAAAATTTTCGGTCCGGAGGGGTGCATGCAGGTCGATTCGTCTTTGCCACAATTTAACGATCTCGCTGCTAGAATTGCCGAGGCCGCATTTCGGAACGGTGCAGAGATGTCGGATACAACAGTGGAGAATTTCACGACGCTTGGCGTGACCGTGACGTTCCCGGAAGAGGAAACAGAATGACAGCGGCGAATGATCTTCTGTCCGTTGAAAACCTGAAGGTCAATTTCAGGATCCCGGAAGGCAAGGTTGCCGCGGTCAAGGGCGTATCCTTCCGGATCCGGCCCGGCTCCACGGTTGCACTGGTTGGTGAATCCGGATCGGGAAAATCCGTCATCTCGCAGGCCATCATGGGCATTCTACCCAAGGCCGCGGAAATTGCCGGCGGACGGATCATGTTCAACGACCCGACCAAACCGGGGGAACCCGTCGATATCGCGGCGCTGGACCCGAACCGCCCGGAAATGCGGGCGATCCGCGGAGACCGCATTTCGATCATCTTTCAGGAACCCATGACATCGCTGTCGCCGCTGCACACGGTTGGCGACCAGATCAGCGAAGCCCTGCACCTGCACCGGCAATGTTCAAAGCCGGAAGGCCAGGAACTGACCCGGGAAATGCTGCGCCTGGTCGGGTTTCCAGACCCGGCCCGCGCGCTTCGAACCTATCCATTCGAGCTTTCCGGCGGGTTGCGACAGCGCGCCATGATCGCGATGGCGCTGATCTGCCGGCCAGGGCTGCTGATCGCGGATGAACCGACAACAGCCCTTGATGTCACCATCCAGGCGCAGATCCTGAAGCTGATCGTCGATCTGCAGGCCGAACTGGGCATGGCCGTACTGATGATTACCCATGACCTGGGCGTTGTTGCCAACATGGCCGACGAGATTGTCGTGATGTATCACGGCGAGGTTATGGAGGCGGGCACGCTGGACGATATTTTCCGTAATGCGCAGCACCCCTATCTGAAGGCCCTGCAGCACGCGGTGCCCCGCTTCGACATGGAACCGGGCGAAAGACTGACCCCGATCCGCGCGATTGAGCCGGCACGTGGTTTTCTGCACGAAGCGAAGAAACCCTGGCCCGACGGGGCGGACAGTGCCGGCCCGCTGCTCAAGGTGGAGAACCTGCGCAAGGAATACGTCATTCGCAAAAGCGGCTGGTTCGGTTCGGACGAAGACAGCCGGGTTGTCGCCGTCGACGATGTGAGTTTCGAAATCGCGCGTGGTGAATGCCTCGGTCTCGTGGGCGAAAGTGGCTGCGGCAAAACCACCCTGTCGAAGATGCTGATGCGTGCCATCACCGCCGATCGCGGCGCCGTTTCCTTTAACGACCATGGCACCCTGGTCGATGTGCTGGGCCTGAACAAGGAAGCACTGAATCCGTTCCGGCGGAAGATGCAGTTCATTTTTCAGGACCCGTACAGTTCGCTGAACCCGCGGATGACCGTATTCGACATCATCACCGAACCACTGATCATCCATGAAATCGGCGATGAGGACAGCCGGCGCAAGAGCGCCCGGGAGCTGATGGAACTCGTCGGTCTGGACGTCCGTCACCTGAACCGCTACCCGCACAGTTTTTCCGGCGGTCAGCGGCAGCGTATCGGCATCGCCCGGGCCCTCGCCCTGCAGCCGGACCTGCTGATCTGCGACGAGCCGGTTTCCGCGCTCGATGTATCCGTACAGGCGCAGGTGCTGAATCTGCTGAAGGACCTACAAAGCGAGCTTGGCCTGACCTACCTGTTCATTTCACATAATCTGGCGGTGGTCGATTATATCGCGGACCGGATTGCGGTGATGTGCCAGGGCCGGCTGGTCGAAACGGCGCCCTGTGCCGAGCTTTTCCGCAATCCGGTACACCCCTATACGAAGGCGTTGCTGCGTGCGGTGCCGGACCCCAACCCGGACAAGAACCTGGATTTTTCGGCCATTCTGGAAGACCGCGCTTCGGTGCCTTCCGCCTGGCCGGCCCCCTTTACCGAAAACGGAATTGACCGGCCGGTCCTGCGCAATATCGGCGCGGGTCACGCGGTTCGCACCCTGCCGGACGCTGACCTTGGAGCCTGGATGTCATGAGACGCTGGTTAAAACACTGCGCAATCGCAGCCGCCCTGGCCGCAGTACCCCTTGGCGCAGGCGCCATGACTTACGTGGAAACGCCAAACCTGGCGCCCCTGGTGGAAAGCGGCGAATTGCCGCCCGTTGCCGAACGGCTGCCCGATATTCCTCTGGTCGCGCCGATGAACAAACCCGGACAGACGGTTGGCCGGCAGGGCGGCGTGCTCAATACCATTATGGCTGGCGCCAAAGATGTGCGGCTGATGGTCGTATACGGGTATGCCCGGCTGGTGAAATTTGACCGAAACCTGGAATTGGTGCCCGATCTGCTGGAACGGATCGAGGTCGAGGAGGGCCGGTCCTTCACGATGCACCTGCGTCCCGGTCATAAATGGTCGGACGGCAAACCCTTTACGACCGAGGATTTCCGGTACTACTGGGAAGATGTCGCCAATAACGAGTTTCTGTCGCCTACAGGGCCGACGACCGTACTGCGTGTCGATACCGAATTGCCAAAGGTCACCATTATTGACGCCACGACCATTCGCTACGAATGGTCGAAGCCGAACCCGGCGTTTCTGCCGGCGCTGGCCGGGGCGACACCTCTCTATATTTACCGTCCTGCGCATTACCTGAAACAATTCCACGCCCGTTATGTCGATGAGGCGATATTGAATGAAAATGCACGGGAAAAGGGCCAGCGGAACTGGGCGGCCCTGCATAACAAGGAAGATCACCAGTACCGCAACCAGAACATCAATTTGCCGACGCTTCAGGCCTGGGTCAACACGACGGAAGGACCCGCGGAACGTTTCGTTTTCAAGCGCAATCCGTTTTATCACAAGGTCGATCCGGGCGGCCGGCAGTTGCCCTATATCGACAGCGTGGTACTGAACATCGCCAGCGGCAAGATCATTCCGGCCAAGGTCGGTACCGGCCAGTCCGATCTGCAGGCGCGCTATCTTCGCTTCGACAATTATACCTTCTTGAAACGGAACGAGAAAAAAAGCGGCTATTCGACACATTTGTGGCGCATCGCCAACGGGTCGCACCTGACCCTGTTTCCCAACCTGAACGCCAACGATCCGGTCTGGCGCAAACTGCTGCGGGACGTTCGGTTCC
>CAXBEC010000271.1:0-4907 GCA_963974145.1 uncultured Alphaproteobacteria bacterium
CGACCCTTCGATAAACACCGAAGACCTGTTTACAGAACGCAAAATTAACGGAGACGTTATCGTGTTCTCAGAGGCAAACGACGAAGGGGACCAGCGTCCAAAAATGTACTATTTGCAAAGGATCACGAATGCCGACGCTTAAGGAAGCCAGAAAAACAGGCGACATCGAGAAATTCATCCGCGAGCATGAACAGGATGAACCCGGCGATATCGACCGGCTGGACGCTGCCCTTAAGCGCCCGGCTTCTCAAAAGTCGAAAGAAGCTCCGAAAGCATCGCCTCGGGGCAAGAACGGCGATTAAAACGGTACTCGAATTCCTTGGCATAGGTTTCGAGATACTTGGGCGACACCCAAATGTGCGTGCCCTTGATGCCCTGTTTCAGGTGACGCCAGAAGTTCTCAATCGCGTTGACTGTTTCGCCGTTCGGGCCAACGTACTGGCCTTTGCCATGGTTCACGCGAGCCTGTTTGTAACCCTTTTTGTCCAGCCCATTGTAGGAAAGCAGTTCATCGGCATGGATGGTCGTATCCTTGGCAACGTTCGCCTCAATGATTGAGTGCAGTGTATCGCGGCGAACGTTCGGCACGACCTTGACCATGACTTCGCCGTTCCGTTCGATCATGCCGAAAACGATAGTCTTGCCAGCCGCGCCGCGACCACGTTTGCCGGGGCGCTTGCCACCAACGTAGGTTTCATCAACCTCGACATCGAAGCCGTTACCGCCCAGCGGGTCTTCGCCGTCGATTTCAGACATATGTTGGCGGATCATGCGGCACATGCGCCACGCCGTTTTGTAGGTAACGCCCAACTCGCGCTCGACTTCCTTGGCGGAAACGCCGTGGCGGGTCTGGGTGAACTTGAACATGACATAGAACCACAATTGCAGGGGCGTGCGCGACTGTTCGAACAGCGTCCCTACTGTCGGGTGGATGTGATGACCGCACCACTGACAACTGAAAGCCCGTTCCGCCTTGATCGGATACCACTTCGCTTCCCGGTCGCATTTGGGGCAGCAATAGCCCTGACCGAAACGCACATCAAAGAGGTGCTTCAAGCATGTATCATCATCTGGGAACTGTTCGAAAAACTGGCGTATGGTCGTTGGCTTTGTCATCGTCTCTATCTCCTATGATAGAGATATGGGAATCCGACTACCGTATGTCAATGGGATAGGCCCCTTTAATTTTATGTCTCTTGGGCAGTGTTTGCCTCTGTGGCATTTTTAAATTCCAAAAATTCTCGAGATTTGTTCGGGACCGGATCGGTCCGATCCTAATCCCGTAACAGCGATGAATCGGTCAGTTGCGGTATCTGCCCCGGCGGTGCGGCGCGCATGGCGTCTTCCAGCGAGGCCGCTTCCCGCCATTCTTCCGGAGGGCGCGACTGCGCGCCGTCGCCTATCCGGTCCATGCCCCAGCAGATTTCCAGCTGGTGATTATCAGGATCTGCGAACTCCACCGCGATCTGCTGGCCCGCGCGCCTGCGGCCCTGGAAGCCGATCTTGATGCCGTGCCGTTCCAGATGGTCGCGGGCGCGGAATACTTCGTCCAGCGTTTCAACCTCGAATGCGAAATGGTGCAACTCAGCGTTTTTCGCCGGTTCCGTGGCGCCGCCGACCAGTGCGACGCCGTGGTGGTCAGCATTGCACCGCATGAAAACCATACGGCCCGGCATCATGGTTTCAGGATAGGCGTCTGTGACATGAAAACCGAGGATTTGCGTGTAGAACGCAACGGAGCGCTCGAGATCGGCAACCTTGAGCACCACATGGCTGAGCTTGCCCAGGCGGAAGGGAATATCATCGGGCGTCCTGGCCCAGCGCAGCTTACGGATATCCTCTCGCTTGAGCCCCTCGAAATCGACGATACCCCGTGCCATGTGCCGTTCCTCCCGAAATTTTCGATATTGCGCCAACAGGCCCAGAAACGCCTTTTTTAATTGCCATTCTTTCGCAGCACGAACAGCGCCTGTTCGGCGAAAAGGCCCGCCAGCCGCCCTGTCGCGGAAAACCCCAGCGGGTCGCCCCGGCCGTTAAGCGGAATCGCCTTTTCGATTACAATATCCGCGTCCCGGCAGGTGTCGATAAAGTCCTTGATCGTGCAATGGTGAATATTCGGCGTGTCGTACCAGTGGAAGGGCAGCGTTCCGGTGACGGGCATCCGCCCGGCTACCGCCAGCTGAAGCCGGACCCGCCAATGCGCAAAATTCGGAAAGGACACGACTGCCCGGCGGCTGATGCGGACAAGTTCCTCCAGCACCGCACGCGGGCGCCGCGTCGCCTGCAGGGTCTGGCTGAGGACAACCCAGTCAAAGGCGCCGGTGGGGTAATCCTTGAGATCCGTATCCGCATCACCCTGGATGACGGCGAGACCGTTGCGCACGCAGGTATTCACACCAAGCATGGATAATTCGATGCCGCGGCCATCGACATTCTTGTGCCGCTCGAGATAGGCCAGCAGCGCCCCTTCGCCGCAACCGATATCGAGCATCCGGCTGCCGGGATCGACCATATCGGCAATCAGCCGCAGATCAACGCGGATCGTATCGGGCCGTTGCTCCGCCAGAAGATCGACATCGCGCGGGTTCATGCAAGCCCCCGGTGCTTCGCGCAGCCATTGATGAACCCCGCCAGAACATCGAAAAATCCCGGTTCTTCGAGCAGAAAAGCATCATGGCCCTTGTCGGATTCCACCTCGACGAAACTGACGCTGGCCGCAACCGCATTCAATGCGTGGACGATGTCGCGGTTTTCCGATGTCGGAAACAGCCAGTCGCTGGAAAACGACACGATGCAGAAGCGGGTTTTCGTGCCCGCGAACGCGGCCGCGAGATTGCCGTCATGTTCCGCCGCCAGGTCGAAATAATCCATTGCCCGGGTAATATAGAGATAGGAATTCGCGTCGAAACGGTCGACGAAGGTGCTGCCCTGGTGACGCAGATAGCTTTCCACCTGGAAATCCGCGTCGAAGCCATAGGTCAGCGCATCGCGGTTCTGCAGCCGGCGGCCGAATTTCCGGTGCAGCGCCGCTTCCGACAGATAGGTGATATGAGCCGCCATGCGAGCGACCGACAGGCCACGGCTGGGAATGACATTATGGCTGAAATAATCGCCGCCATGCCAGTTCGGGTCGGCCATGATCGCCTGGCGGCCGACCTCGTGAAAGGCGATATTCTGCGCGGAATGCCGCGCCGCCCCCGCGATCGGCGCCGCGGCAAAGACCGCATCGGGGTAGCGCGCGGCCCATTCCAGCGCCTGCATCGCCCCCATCGACCCGCCGGTAACGAGAAACAGCTGTTCGATCCCCAGGTGATCGATCAGCAGTTTTTGCGCCCGCACCATGTCGCCGATGGTAATGACCGGGAAAGACAATCCATAGGGCTTGCCGGTTTTCGGGTCGATATCCTTGGGCCCCGTGGTGCCGAGGCACCCGCCCAGCACATTGGCGCAGATCACGAAGAAACGGTCGGTATCGATCGCCAGACCGGGACCGACAAGCATGCTCCACCAGCCGGGGCGGCCCGAAACCGGATGGGCTTCATCCGCGACATACTGGTCACCGGTCAGCGCATGGGTCACCAGAATCGCATTCGACCGGTCCGCGTTGAGGGAACCATAGGTCTGATAGGCAACCGTGAACGGCCCGATCGCAACGCCGCAATCAAGCGGCATCGGGGTATCAACGCCCAGTGTAACGCGCCTGCACGGCCCGTTCTGGGTAACTGTGTCCGTCACGCCGGAATTCATATGCTGTCAGCCTGTTCGACTGCTGCCGCAGGGAGGGAATAAGTAGGTTTTGTGAATCATTAGTGTCAATGTTTTCTTTGCTTTCTCGGGCTTGCCACGCTACGAGTATCGGCCGTATTTCCAGACCAGCAACGAACCCCATCATGACTGAACGGAACATAGCGCTGGAGCGCGCGCGACAGGAAATCGACGAGATCGATACCAAAATCCACGATCTCATCCTGCGACGCACCGAAGTTGTCGCCGATGTCGGCCGGGCCAAGGGCGGGACCAGCACCGCCAACTTCGCGCCGGGCCGGGAAGCCCGCGTCATCCGGCGCCGGATGGATTATCACGAAGGCGCCTTTCCCCGAATTGCCATATCCCGGATCTGGCGCGAGATGATCTCGGTTTATGCCGCCATGCAAGGACCGTATGCGGTTGTCGCCTATACCGATGGCGACGAGCAGTCCTGCTGGGACCTGGCGCGCGACCAGTATGGCAGCCATGATAAAATGACGACCCTGTCCAGCACCCGCGCCGTCGTCGCGCAGGTCTCCAGCCGCGAGGCGGTTATCGGCGTCGTGCCGGTCCCGGACAATGCCGGCGAGGGCGACTGCTGGTGGCGCAGCCTCTGCGTTGCAGACGCTCCACAGGTTGTGCAGCGGCTTCCCTTTGTAGACGGCAGCAATGCCCGCAACGGCAAGGCAGGCGCCTTTGCCATTTCGCGTGTCCTGCTGGATGAATCCGGCGATGACCGGTCGCTGATCGTTGTCGAAACCAGCGAAAATACGGGCCAGGACACACTCCGCGGTATCTTGGCCGAAGCCGGAATGTCGGCCGGCAGCATCGTGACCCGCAAGGAAGATGTCTGGGTTCACCTGGTCGATGTCGAAGGTTTTGTGACCGCCGACAGCCCGAACCTCCGGGAGATCGAAGCGAATGGCGCTATTCTGCGGGCGTGCAGTATCGGCGGATACGCGGTTCCGGTAGGCGCCGCGGACAACCCGTCATGAGCGGGCCGAAGCCGCTCGGCGGTGTTCTGGACGTCAGCCCCTATGTCGGCGGCATTCACAGCCTGCCGGGCATTGAGAAGCCGGTCGTTTTGTCTGCCAATGAATCGCCGCTTGGCCCCAGCGAACACGCGGTGCGGGCCTATGTTGAAGCCGCCGGCGACCTGC
>CAXBEC010000272.1:0-4906 GCA_963974145.1 uncultured Alphaproteobacteria bacterium
CGGCGCTGGAAAAGAAGGTCGTGGATGCGGCGGATGCCAGCTCCTACACCAACAATGCCAGCCTCGGCTTCAACAAGATCGCGAAGTATCCGATCTATCCGGGCATCCATTCCATGGCGGTGATCCAGTTCATCATCAACCAGCAGACCTGGGAGAAGATCGGGCCAAGTGGTCAGGCGGCGCTGGAAACCTGGTACTACGCCATGTGGCCGGACGTCACCCGCGCCACCGATCTCATGGATCACGAACTCGTCGCCAAGGACATGGCGGAATCGTCGAAATCCGGGATCGAGGTCATCAACTGGGCCCAGGCCGAACGCGACAAGCTGCGCAAGGTTGCACAGGGTGCCTGGCAAGACATCGGCAAACAGAGCCCGCTGGCTCAGGAGGCCTATGACGCCTATGTCGTCTTCATGAAGAAGATGGGGCTGCTATAGGCGAGAGGCGTTCGAGAATACGTTCCAAAATTATGGGGCCGTCGCGAAAGCATCCGCCACGGCCCCTTCTTTTGCCGTGACCTGAATTGTCATTGCGGGTTCTGTCCGGCAAGAGGCAGACTTTACCCCGCCAGCACCATACCCTCCGATTGACTCTCTCGAGAAGGCCTCCTCTAATTGGATTGCCCCTATTTTAGTCAACGGGGTCAGAAACCTGTCGACAGCCTGACGCCATTCGTGACGGCATTATCCGGAGCGACAACAGGGAGGTTCCCATGAAAACGAAATTCAACCGCGCCGCCGAAGCCCTCGCCAATGTGGTCGGCCTGGAGCATGTCAATGTGACCGTACCCGACCAGCGGCTGGCGACCCTGTTTTATATTACCGGGATGGGATTCACCCGCGACCCCTATCTCGTCACAGGGGTGGTGAACATGTGGGTCAATATCGGCCGCAACCAGTTCCACCTGCCAATCGGCAAACCGCAGGTATTCCGGGGCCGGGTCGGGCTGGTCGTGCCTGACCTGAAGGATCTCGCCGCCAGCCTGAAAGCGGTGCGGCCGGAACTCAAGGGAACGAAATTCGCCTTCAAACCGGCCAAGAGCCATATCGACGTCACCTGCCCCTGGGGCAATGCCATACGTTGCCACAAACCCGACCCGAAATTCGGGCCGGTGCTGCTGGGGATGCCCTATGTCCAGCTCGATGTCCCCGCGGGGACGGCCAGGGGGATCGCACAGTTCTACCGGGAGATCCTCGGCGCCACGGCAAAGGTCGGCAAGTTCGAGAAGGCGCCGGCGGCGCATGTCGCGGTCGGCTACCACCAGTCTCTTATATTCCGCGAAGCGAAAGGCAAGCTGCCCAGGTATGACGGCCACCACCTGCAGCTCTACGTCAATAATTTCTCGGGACCGCACGCGAAACTGAAAGAGCGCGGGTTGATCACCCAGGAAAGCAACCAGCACCAGTACCGCTTCAACGACATCACCGACCTCAAAACCGGCAAGGTTTTGTACCAGCTTGAGCATGAAATCCGCTCGATGACCCATCCGCTCTACGGCCGGCCAATGATCAACCGCAACCCGGCCCAGACCAACAATGCCTTCGCAGCCGGTTATGACGACCGCGCCTGGGCAATGCCGTATTCGGCGTAACCCCGCGAACCGGAGGACCAGCCGTGACCACATCCCAGCGCGCCCATCTCATCACCGGCGGATTTCCGCCCGGTTCCCCCGGCGGACACGACATGGATTTCGCCCGCCTGCAGATCCTGCAGCACCTGAAATCCAGCGACAGTCTGGCAGTCACCACGGCGAATGATTTCCAGGACATCGAACGCTGGCTGCCCGGGACCGATCTGCTGGTCACCTATGTGGCGGGCCCCTACCCCGTCGGCAGCGGAATCGACGCCTTGCAGGATTGGCTGGAGGCCGGCGGCAAATGGTTCGCCCTGCACGGCACCTCCGGCGGCAAGGCGGTCAAGCTCGAACGGGGCGGCCGCACCGTCAAGCAAATGGTCAAGGACAAGCACCACCAGACCCTGGGCTGCTTTTTCCTTAACCACCCGCCGATCTGCGCGTTCGACGTTGCCGTCACCGGCGACCACCCCGTGACGCGGGGCCTGCCGGAACGCTTCACCGTGCAGGACGAACTCTACCTGATCGAACTGACGGACCCGGCGGCCAGCCGCATCCTGATGACGACCGAACTGGCGAAGGACCCCTCGCCGCCTGGGTTCGGCTTCGTCTTTGACGAGGATACCGCCCTGCAACCCGATGGAAAAACCCGCGTGCTGGCCTATGCGCGCGATGTGGGGCGCGGCGAGATTGTCTATGTCGGACTGGGCCATTGCCACCGGGACCGCGAGGGCAGCACCTCGAAGGTGGATACCAGCATAAGCCCGGACGGCGCCATGCCGCCCGTGTTCCACAGTGTCTGGGAAACCGATGCCTTTTCCCGCCTGATGCGGAATGCGATTGCCTGGGGCGCCGGCCGCCCCTGACCGGGCGCGGCGGCAGCCTCCGGGTAATGCGCCGGAAGACGATCTTCAGCGGCATGTCGGATTTGCTTACAACCGGGCGCTGCGGTAAAATTTTCCGCCAACCAACTGAAAAACATGGATGATTGGGATTTCGTACTCTTTCTGCCGTTGCGGGAATGTCGGAATACTTTACACATTGCCCCGTTTATCGCGGGGACAAGACCATAATATATTGAAATATATTATATATTTTTGAACGGCACGCGAATTGCGTGGTAGCGAGGCATATATTTGATACTGGAGATATTTAAATGCCTTTTCGTTTCGCCGTTTTGATCTTCGCATTTCTGCTTGCCACAACCGCAGTGCGGGCGACGCCGATGACCGTCGTCGATGACAACCTCAATGATTTCATCAACAACACCCTGGTACCGGGCGGAACCAGCTATTTCGATTTCCGCGATGCGGGCGTGTATAGCAGCTGTATAAACAATGGCGCCTGCACAAAATCGGAACCGCTGGCCGATGGCCGCAATGTCACGATTTCCGCCAATAATCCCAACATGCTGTACCGGGACAACCTCGACGGATTCGGCATTCGTGGCCATGAAGACGACGAGGTGGATGCGAACGAAGTGCTGACAATCGCATTCGAAGGCGGATGGATCCCGACCTTTCTCGGCATCACCGATCTGTTCAAGTCAGGCGACGGCAACGACGATGGCGAAGAAGTCGTCCTGCGCGGGTTTCTGGAAAATGTCCTTGTCTTCGACCTGAAGGGCAATGCCCATGACGGGATCAATGGCGGCTGGGCCCTGGGCAGCGGTAATGGCGAAATCATCTTCCAGTTGCCGGGTGTCGAAATCGATTTTCTGGAATTCCACTCGGTGGAAGCAGCGGAGCTGGGCAATGAATCCAACGATGAATTCTCTGTTGCCCTGATCGCCGGCATTGCACCGTCGGAGGTACCGGAACCCGGCACACTCGCGCTTTTCGGCACGGCGCTGCTCGGCCTCGGCCTCATGTCGCGCCGCCGCCGGTATTGAGCACGCGCGGCGACACCATTGCGATACCATTGACCTGTGTTCGGGCTAATCCGCCGCTTTGGTGTCGTCCGGAAGGATGATCGGCTGGCCGTGCGGCGTATCATGCGCCGCCTGGTCCCAGGCGGCCTTGCGGCGGGCCAGTTCATCCGGGCTGACGATATCCTTTAACGCCACAATCCCTTCCAGCGCCTTCAGCCAGTGCCGGTAATAGGTATCGCCCCGGTCCGGGTCGCCCGCCGCCTGCGCCGCGGCGATTTCCGTGCTCAGGCGCTCCGCCCATTCCGCCCAGGTGAAATAGCCCTGTTCCTGCAGGGTCAGGGTCAGGGCGAAGGCCTGCGCCTCCCACGGCTCCCGAAACACCGGGCCGTCCTCGTCGCGCGGCAGGGAGGGCAGTTCCGCGACGGTCGGCGTGTTTGCGGGCTTCGGCGCCATGTCAGCCCGCATCCAGGTAATCGTCCCACATGTCGAGATAGACCTTGTCGGTTTCCGACGCGTCGGGCCCCCAGAGTTCGCGCGCGGTGAAGCGCACGCTGTACAGGTGCTGCGGCGCCTTGCCCTTGAATTCCGCCTGGCTGTCGGGGAAGATGAACACGCCGTGGTCGCGGTCGATCACGCCGCGCCGGCCGCGCGCGTAGCGCGGCGTCCTGGTATGCCCCTTCGGGTGGATATTGCGCACCAGCACCGCGTCGCCGACCTTGAATTTCGCCGCCACCGGCTCGTCGACCCGGGCGGAACGCATGGCGCGCAGCCGCTCGAACACTTCCTCGGGGGAGAGCGGCGTGCGCGCCTCCCCTTCCGGCTTGCGCGCGGCCAGTTCGGCCAACGACACCAGCCCCCGTTCGACCAGGATGCTTTCCATCCGGTACAGCCAGCGCTGGTAATAGGGCGATTGCAGGTACAGCGCCGGCGGCAGCCGCTCCATGCAGGCGCGGCCCGCGTCGATATTCCATTCGCCCCAGGCGTTCATCGCGGCGTTCATGGCGTACATCCGCCCTTCCCAGGCTTCGTGGAACACCGGCTCGTCATGTTCGATGGGGATGGAGCCGAAACCGTCCATCCCGCCCATGTCATGGATACCGTCCATGTCAGGCCCCCCCGGCGGCGGGGCTGGCCGCTTTTTCCGTGCCGATCATCGAATTGCGGGTGACCAGCGCGGCCAGCTCCGCCTCGCCCATCCCCTCGGTGCCTGCGGGCCGTTCCGGCAGCACGATGTAGCGCAGCTCCGCCGTGCTGTCCCAGACCCGGACCTCAACCTCCGGCGCCAGTTCCAGCCCGAATTCGCGCAGCACCCCGCGCGGGTCCTTCACCACCCGCGCGCGGTAGGGGTACGACTTGTACCAGGCGGGCGGCAGGCCCAGGATCGCCCAGGGATAGCAGGAACACAGGGTGCAGACGGTGACGTTATGGACCCGCGGCGTGTTTTCCAGCACCCGGATATCCAC
>CAXBEC010000273.1:0-4903 GCA_963974145.1 uncultured Alphaproteobacteria bacterium
GGCCATGTCGCGTCGCCCGAAACAAGCGCCTATACGGCCAGCAAGCACGCGATCATGGGACTGACCAAGGTGGTGGCGCTCGAAACCGTGGAGACCGGTATCACCTGCAATGCGATCTGTCCCGGCTCGGTCCGAACCGATCTGAGCGAGCATCGTATCGCGGCGTTCGCGCAACGGCAGGGCGCCACGAAGGAAGAGGCGCTGGACGCGTATATCGAAAACAAGCTGCCCTATCACCAGCCGATGAAACGCTTCATCACGGTGGAAGAAGTCGCCGCCGCACTGGGATACCTGTGCAGCGAGGCGGGGGACGCGGTTCGCGGCACGTCGATGATTATTGATGGTGGCTGGACCGCGCGTTGAACAAAACGAATTCTGCGGTCGGGTGCTGAATCCCGCTTGGTGATAATGGGCATATGTGCCTAAGATGAGGGCAAGTTGAAACCGCCAAAATGAGGTCGTTGGCCGTGGGGGCAGAACGGGTTTCAGCTTTTTTTCTTGAGGCACATTATGAGACGAACGTTTCACACGCTCACCGGCGTCGTGTCAGTGCTTGCGCTCGCCGTTACCGCATTACCTGCCTTCGCCCAGAAAAGCGGTGGCATCCTGAAGTCTACACATCGCGATAATCCACCATCCGCGTCGCCGCATGAAGAAGCCACCAGCGGGACGCAGACACCCTTTATGGCTGTGTTCAACAATCTGGTGATGTTCAAGCAGGATGAACGCATAAACAGCATGGAAAATATTGTTCCCGACCTGGCGAAAAGCTGGGCGTGGAACGCGGACAAGACGGCATTGACCTTCGTTCTGAATGAAGGCGTGAAATGGCATGACGGCAAGCCCTTCACGTCGGCGGATGTCAAATGCACCTGGGACCTTCTGACGGAAAAGCGGCCGGAGAAGCTGCGCAAGAACCCGCGGCAGGCCTGGTATTCGAACCTCGACAATGTCACTACCAATGGCGATTACGAGGTGACATTCAACCTGAAGCGTACGCAGCCGGCTTTCATCGCGCTGCTTGCCGCCGGCTATTCGCCGGTCTATTCGTGTCATGTCCCGCCGGCCAAAATGCGGACTCACCCTATCGGCACCGGCCCGTTCAAATTCGTGGCGATGAAGATGAACGAGAGCATCAAGCTCACGAAGAACAAGGAATATTTCAAGCCGGGCCTGCCCTATCTGGATGGTATCGAATACACCATCATCAAGAGCCCGGCGACCCGCAACCTTGCCTTCGTGGCGGGTAATTTTGACATGACCTACGGTTATGACCTGACGCCACAGCTTATGGAAGACGTCAAATCCCAGGATCCCAATGCGGTCTGCGAGCTGGTGACGGCGGCAGGTGCGGGCAACCTGATCGTCAACCGGGACTCGCCGCCCTTCGACAATGCGGAAATCCGCAGGGCGATGGCGCTGACCATCGACCGGGCGTCGTTCAACACCATCATCGGCCGGGGAACAAACAGGGATGGCGGCGCGATGCTGCCGCCCCCCGAGGGCGTGTGGGGCCTGCCGCCGGAAATGCTGAAGACCCTTCCGGGGTATGATCCCGATGTGGCCAAGAACCGGGCCGAAGCGCGGAAAATCATGGAAGCGCAGGGCTACGGACCCGAAAAACGCCTGCCGATCCGCGTGGCGACGCGGAATGTCGGCGTCTACAAGGATCCGGGGGTGCTGCTGATCGACCAGTTGCGGGAAATCTACATGGACGCCACGCTGGAAACGATCGAAACCGCGAACTGGTTTGGCATGGTGGCCCGCAAGGACTACCAGGTCGGTATGAACCTCACCGCATCCGGCGTCGACGATCCCGATGCGATGTTCTTCGAGAACTATGCCTGCGGGTCGGAACGCAATTACACCGGCTACTGCAATCCGGAACTCGAAAAGCTCTTCGTGCAGCAGTCCATGATGTCCGACCAGGAAGCGCGCAAGAAGCTGGTCTGGGAAATCGACATGAAACTGCAACTGGATGGCGCCCGGCCGATTATCTATCACTTCCAGTGGGCGACCTGCTGGCACCCCTATGTCCATGGCCTCAAGATGATGACAAACAGCATGTATAACGGCTGGCGTCTCGAGGAAGTCTGGATGGACAAATAGGAAAGACAGGTACGTTACAAGCTGAACAGCAGTCGGCGGAACGGTTGAAGTGTATCGTTCCGCCGGCTGTTACCGCTCAAGGGGGCGCCGCGGTTCATCTCCACCGGACCCGGAGGAGGTGTCGCGCAGGCCGTATAAAATGCGTCTTTTGAAACGCGACCTGTCCCGATGCACCGATCGTCTATTCCAGATAGCAATCATAAAAGTTATTCATCGCTATAAGGGAATGCCGGGCGCGTGCTGCATCCTTGCGGGGTTGACGCAGATGCGTCGATGTTCAAAGGTTCTAATTCCACATTCGGAAATGCCGTGTGTTTTTATATGGGTTTGACCGGCAGAACCCCTCATGACAGGGAGCAACGTTTCGCGAACATAAAATTCTAATCTGACCCGGAGACCCGGCGGCGTCCTGCCGTTCAAAATTAATAAATACAATGGTCCCGGTCCTTGAACAGGAGGCAGAAGATGAATCGAAGTGTACAGACAATAATTGGCATTGCGTCGGTGGTTGCGATGGGTCTTGTCGCGCAAGCCGCGGTGGCGCAGAAGAGCGGTGGGATCCTCAGGATATATCACCGCGGAACCCCGCCCAGCGGGTCAATTCACGAGGAAGCGACCAACTCCACGACATCGCCCTATATGAGCGTCTACAACAATCTGGTGATGTACGACCAGCAGATTGCCAAGGAAAGCATGGACACCATCGTCCCCGACCTGGCGACGGAATGGGCCTGGAACGCGGACAAGACGGCGTTGACCTTCAAGTTGCGCGATGGGGTCAAGTGGCATGACGGCAAGCCGTTTACCGCGGCGGACGTGAAATGCACCTGGGACCTGGTGCAGGGCAAATCAAAGGCCAAGCTGCGCAAGAACCCGCGCAAGGCCTGGTACAAGAACCTGAAGGAAGTCGTCGTCGACAACGACTATCAGGTGACGTTTCAGTTGGGCCGTACACAACCGGCATTCCTGGCATTGCTGGCCTCAGGCTATTCGCCGGTCTATCCGTGCCACGTGCCGCCGAAGACGATGCGGACCGCGCCGATCGGCACGGGGCCGTTCAAGTTTGTCGAGCTGAAACAGAACGAACGGATCGTGTTCACGAAGAACGACGATTACTGGAAGCCCGGCAAACCGTATCTGGATGGTATCAACTGGACGATCATCAAGAGCCGTGCAACCCGGATGCTGGCCTTTACCGCCGGTGAGTTCGACATGACCTTCACCCATGACCTGCCGACGCCGCAATTGCGGGAGCTGGAGCGGGAAAACCCGAAGGCGCATTGCGACCTGACCACGACGGGCGGCACTGCCAACCTGATCGTCAATCGTGAAAAGCCGCCTTTCGATAATGCAGATATCCGCACGGCGATGGCGTTGACGATTGACCGCGGTGCATACAACACGATCCTTGGCGAAGGCGAGCACAAGGACGGTGGCGCGATGCTGCCACCGCCGACTGGGAACTGGGGCATGCCGAAGGAAGTCCTCGAAACGCTGCCGGGCTATGGCCCGAACGTCGAGGAGAACCGGGAAAAGGCCCGCAAGCTGATGGAGAAGCATGGCTACGGCCCGGACAACCGGCTTTCGATCAAGGTCTCGACACGGAACAACGCCACCTATCGGGATCCTGCGGTCATCCTGATTGATCACCTGAAGCAGATCTATATCGACGGTACGCTGGATGTTATCGAAACCAGCAACTGGTTCAGCACGGTGGCCCGCAAGGATTACCAGGTCGGCCTCAATCTGACGGCGGCCGGTGTTGATGATCCGGATGCGATGTTCTACGAGAATTATTCATGCGGATCCCAGCGCAACTACACCGGTTACTGCAATCCGGAACTGGAGAAGCTGTTCGAAAAACAGTCGATGATGAGCGACCCGGAAGAACGCCGGAAGCTGGTCTGGGAAATCGACAAGAAACTGCAACTGGATGGGGCCCGGCCGATCATCTTCCACTTCAAGTGGGGCAATTGCTGGCATCCCTATGTCAAGGGGCTGACGACCCATGTGAACAGCATGTATAACGGCTGGCGCATGGAAGACGCCTGGCTGGACAAGTAAGAGAGCCGCGAAACGGCTGACGGAATTCCGGAACGGCGTATTCACCGTTCCGGAAACCGGTCCATGAAACCGGCGCTTCGGCGCCGGTTTTTTTGTAGCCATATCGATCAATGCGCCGGAAGGCACCGGCTTGACGCCACCATTCTTCCGGCATTTGATCAAATTCGCAGGGTGGACTCCGGCTTCCGCGGTCATCTCGCAACCGATTCATTCCTTACAGGACAAAGACTTATTCCTATAGGGAATTAATTTCTTGGCATCTGGCAATGCATCAAACATAATCCCCTGAAACACGCGACATAAGAAAATCTGGATCGGGAGGTGGCCGAACGAGTCACAGAAAGAATCCCGGCAATGATGAACAGCAGGGAGTTTGAATGATGTCTCGTATTGCACGAACAGTGGCGGCTGTTGCGTCTGTACTGGCGGTGACGCTTGGCGCGCAGGCTGCGGTGGCGCAGAAGAGCGGTGGTATCCTGAAGGTTTATCACCGGGGAACGCCGCCCAGCGGATCAATTCACGAAGAAGCAACCAATTCCACAGTCTCTCCTTATATGGGGGTCTTCAACAATCTGGTCATGTTTGACCAGAAGATCGCGAAGGAAAGCCTCGATACGATTGTGCCGGACCTGGCGAAAAGCTGGTCGTGGAATGGTGACAAGACCCAGCTCACCTTCATGCTGAATGAGGGCGTTACCTGGCACGACGTAAAGCCCTTCACGGCGAAGGA
>CAXBEC010000274.1:0-4896 GCA_963974145.1 uncultured Alphaproteobacteria bacterium
ATAAGCCTGACTGCCGTCGGAAGCGGTGTGGACATTCTGAATTCCGAAGGCAACCAGAATATCCCGGATAAGCGCCCGCATCGAGGAATCATCTTCGACCAGCAGGATGTTCAGCAGTTTAAAGTCATATGCCATTTATGAGACCGGATATGAAAAAATCATAGACGCCGCTTCCTGTCTGAAACGATTGGTAACGTAAGAGTTTATGCCAAACCCGGGAAACGCTTTGGGATTTTTCAAAACCGGCTGGCTGGTCATGTGTTTGTCGCGAGATTTCATAGCCTTGGATAATACCACTGATTGTTAGATGCAATCCTTGACGGAATATTACCCTAATTCAGTTTTCTCGTCCCGGGGCGACTGGGACGCCGCAAAATCGCCATATTGCTCCAATATTCATGCGGGCTGACAAACGCGATACTACACTTAACAACAATATCTGGTATAGACTGCATTCGTAAATGCATTCCCTAGCAATGACGGTAATCGAAAGCAGAGTGTTGAGATGGCGGGCCATTCTAAATTCAAAAACATAATGTACCGGAAGGGCGCGCAGGATAAGCGGCGCGCCAGTCAGTTTTCCAAGTTCGGTCGCGAAATCACCGTGGCGGCCAAGATGGGCGGGCCGGACCCGGACATGAATCCGCGGCTGCGGACGGCCATTCTGGCGGCGCGCGGCGGTAACATGCCCAAGGACAATATCGACAGGGCGATCAAAAAAGGCGCGGGTGCCGGCGAAGGCGACGATTACGAGGAAGTCCGCTACGAGGGATATGGCCCCGGCGGCATCGCCATCATCGTGGAGTCGCTGACCGACAACCGCAACCGGACGGCATCCGAAGTCCGCACCGCGTTCAGCAAGAATGGCGGAAACCTGGCGGAAACGGGCGCTGTCAGTTTCATGTTCGATTTCCTCGGGGAAATCCGTTACCCGGCCGAACTGGACGGGAAGCTTCTGGAGGCTGATTCGGTATTCGAGGCGGCGCTGAATGCGGGCGCGCAAGACGTATCCTCCTCCGAAGACGGGCATGAAATCTATTGCGATCCCGGCGACCTGCATGCCGTCAGCAGCGAATTGGAGACGACAATCGGCGTACCGCAGTCGGTGAAGCTCGTCTGGAAGCCACAGAACAGTATCGAGGTAGATGAGGAAACTGCGGGCACACTGCTGAAACTGCTCGATGCGCTTGATGAAAGCGACGATGTCCAGAATGTGTCGGCCAATTTCGAAATCGCCGATGATATCCTCGAACGCCTGACTGCATGACGAAATGATAAGACTGATCGGTCTTGATCCTGGCCTCCGGAATACCGGGTGGGGCATTATCGATGTCGATGGCAACCGGCTGAAGCATGTTGCCGACGGCACCGTGCGTCCGGCCGTGAAGCAGGACCTCGCAAGCCGGTTGCGCGATCTTCATGAAGGCCTGGCGCAGGTTCTGGCTGATTACGAGCCGGATGAAGCTGCCGTCGAGGAAACATTCGTGAACAAAAATGCCACGTCCACGCTGAAGCTTGGCGAAGCGCGCGGTGTTGTGGTGCTGGCGCCGGCCCTGGCGGGGCTGCAGGTCGCGGAGTATTCCGCCAACCGTGTGAAGAAATCGGTTGTCGGGGCAGGGCATGCAACCAAGGATCAGGTGCAGATGATGGTGAGCCGGCTGCTGCCCGGCTGCCGGTTCTCCAGTCCCGATGCGGCGGATGCGCTGGCCGTTGCGATCTGCCATGCCCATTTTGCCGAAACCGCCCGCCGGTTGCGTCAGACCGAGGTGGCCCTGTGATTGCGCGCCTGAGCGGCATTCTGGCGGAAGCTGCCGAGGATCATGCGGTGATCGACGTGGGCGGCGTCGGCTATCTGATATTCTGTTCGGCACGGACTCTGTCGCGGCTGCCGGCAATCGGCGAGGCCGTGCAGGTTGTTGTCGAAACCCATGTCCGGGAGGATCACATCCACCTGTACGGTTTCATCGACGCGGCCGAGCGCAGCTGGTTCCGGCTGCTGACTACGGTGCAGGGCGTTGGCGCCAGGGTGGCGCTGGCCATCCTTTCGGTGCTGACCGCTGATGAACTGGTTCAGGCCATAGCGGCGCAGGACAAGGCCGCTGTATCGCGCGCCAATGGTGTCGGGGCCAAGCTTGCCGGCCGGATTGTGCTGGAACTGCGCGACAAGGTCGGCGGAATGGCGCTCGGGTCTGTTGCGGCCCTGCCGGAACAGGGGCGTGTCGCGGCGAGTGGCGAGGAAGCCGTCTCCGCGCTCGTCAATCTGGGCTATTCGCGAACGGATGCCTTTACCGCGATTGCCCGGGCCGGTCAGCGGCTGGGTGAAAATGCCGCGCTGGATGAGCTGATCCGTGTCGGCCTGCAGGATATGGCACAGTGAACGCGGAAGCCGATCGTCTCGTTACGCCGGAATTTCTCGATTCCGATGTCGCCGATGCCAGTCTGCGCCCGCAGACATTGGGGGAATTTGTTGGCCAGCGCGCTGTATGCGAAAACCTGTCGGTCTTTATCGAGGCGGCGCGCGGCCGGGGCGAAGCGCTCGACCATACGATTTTCTTCGGGCCCCCGGGACTGGGCAAGACGACGCTGGCGCAGATTGTGGCCCGCGAACTGGGCGCAAATTTCCGCGCAACTTCCGGGCCCGTGCTGGCAAAGGCGGGCGACCTTGCGGCGCTGCTGACCAATCTCCAGCCGCGCGATGTGCTGTTCATCGACGAAATTCATCGCATGCATCCCGCTGTGGAGGAAATCCTGTACCCGGCGATGGAGGATTTCCAGCTGGATCTCATCATCGGGGAGGGGCCTGCCGCCCGTTCGATACGGATCGACCTGCCGCCCTTTACCCTGGTCGGGGCGACAACCCGAACGGGGCTGATCACGACACCGCTGCGCGAAAGGTTCGGCATTCCGTTGCGGATGAATTTCTATACGGATGACGAACTGCAGTCGATCGTCGAACGCGGGGGCCGTTTGCTCGGTATGGCGCTGGAGCCTGCGGGGGCGGCGGAAATCGCCCGCCGGAGCCGTGGCACGCCGCGCGTCGCGGGGCGGCTGTTGCGTCGCGTCCGGGATTTCGCCTCGGTCGCGGGGCATGTGACGGTCGACGCTAAAATAGCTGACAGTGCGCTGGCCCGGATGGATGTGGATGCTGCCGGCCTGGATGCAATGGACCGGCGATTCCTCTCCTGCATGGCGGAAAATTACGGTGGTGGTCCCGTTGGCGCGGAGACTATGGCGGTCGCACTCGCCGAACAGCGCGATGCGATCGAGGAGGTCATTGAACCGTATCTGATTCAGCAGGGCCTGGTGCAACGGACCTCGAGGGGCCGCATCCTGACCGGCAAGGGATGGGCATATCTTGGCCTGGATGCCCCTGACACGGTGCCGCAGCAGCCCGATCTTCTGGACCAGGGGGAGGAACCCGGCCTTGGCTGAACCGGTCGCAACCCATGTCACCGATATCCGGGTGTATTATGAGGACACGGATTCCGAGGGCATCGTCTATTACGCCAATTACCTGAAATTCGCCGAGCGAGGCCGGACCGAAATGCTGCGCGCCGCCGGCATAGATCATCCGACCTTGTGGGATGTGCATGGCGTCGGTTTTGCGGTGCGCCGCGTTTCGGCAGATTACCTGAAACCGGCGCGGCTGGATGATGCCCTGACGGTGCATTCGAGCATGACGGAAATTCGTGGCGCCTCGCTGTCGGCGCAACAGACGGTGCGTCGGGGCGAAGATGATCTGGTGCATTTGCAGGTGAAGCTCGCCTGCGTGGATCGCGCCGGAAGGCCTGCCCGGATGCCGCTACCGCTCCGGAATGCACTACACGCAATTCAGAACGACGTTTAACGGGAAACGAACGGATATGGATCAAACAGTCATACAGGCTGCCGAACTCGCAGGATCGGTCGATGCCGCCAATTTTTCAGTCTGGGGCCTGTTCATACAGGCAACCTGGATCGTAAAAATTGTCATGATTATCCTGCTTCTGGCATCCGTCTGGAGCTGGGCGATCATTTTCGAGAAGGTCTGGAACCTGCGCCGGCTGCAACGATCCGCGACGGTTTTCGAGGATGAATTCTGGTCTGGCGGGTCGCTGGACTCGCTGTATGAGAAAATCGGACGGCAGGCGGAAAACCCGATGACGGCTATTTTTACCGCCGCGATGCGGGAATGGCGGCGTTCGTCCTCCCGTGGGCTGCAGCGCAGCGAGTCCTCCCATGCCAGCCTGCAACAGCGTATCGAACGGGTTATGCAGGTTACGCTCGACCGGGAAATGGTGCGCCTGGAACGGTACATGACCTTCCTGGCGTCGGTCGGGTCGACAGCGCCCTTCGTGGGGCTGTTCGGAACGGTTTACGGCATAATGAACAGTTTCCAGTCCATAGCGTTGACGAAGCAGACCAGTCTCGCGGTGGTGGCGCCGGGTATTGCGGAAGCGCTGTTCGCCACGGCTCTGGGGCTGGTCGCGGCCATTCCGGCGGTCATCGCCTATAACAAGATTTCGACTGACCTTGGCCGTTACGCCAGTCGCCTGGAAGCCTTCGCGGCGGAATTCACGGCGATCATGTCGCGTCAGCTAGAGGAGGCGGAGTGAGCGATGGCCGTGAATATGCCGGGCTCGGGTCTGCGGCGCGGAAACCGGAAATTCCGGTACACGCGCATGTCGGAAATCAACGTGACGCCTTTTGTCGACGTCATGCTCGTGTTGCTGATCGTTTTCATGGTGACCGCCCCGTTACTGACGGTCGGCGTGCCGCTGGAACTGCCGAAAACAAAGGCGGCTTCGATCACCGATACGGACGAGCCACTGGTTATTTCCATCAATGCCGCCGGCGAGATCTACCTGCAGGAGAGCCCGATAGAGTTGGAAAATCTCGTGGCCAGGCTGCAGGCGG
>CAXBEC010000275.1:0-4895 GCA_963974145.1 uncultured Alphaproteobacteria bacterium
CTGCTGCAGTGCGGTCAGCAGCGTGTTCCAGCGGCCCTTGGTGATGCCGATCGTGAACATGATGAAGAAGCTGTAGAGGCCGGTCTTCTCCACCACCACGCCGTGCTCCGCCAGATATTTGGTCACGATGGAGGCAGGCACGCCCCAGTCCTCGAACCGCCCGTCGAGGTTCAGGCCGGGGGTGATGATCGTGGCCTTGATAGGATCGAGCATGTTGAAGCCCGGCGCCATGTCGCCGAAGCCGTGCCATGAATCGTCATTGTCGGACGCCTGGACGCCATCCGCGTCGGTCTTCTTCAGCACCCAGTCCTCGGACCGGCCGATGCCTTCGTCGATCAGCGCATCGGGCCCCCAAACCTGAAACCACCAGTCGTCCTCACCGAATTCTTCATCGACCTTGCGCATGGCGCGGCGGAAATCGAGCGCCTCGGCGATGCTTTCCTCGACCAGCGCGGCGCCGCCCGGCGGCTCCATCATGGCGGCGGCGACGTCGCAGCTCGCGATGATGCTGTATTGCGGGCTGGTGCTGGTGTGCATCAGATAGGCTTCGTTGAACAGATGCCGGTCCAGCCTGGCCTCTTGCGAATCCTGCACCAGCACATGGCTTGCCTGGCTGATCCCGGCCAGCAGCTTGTGAACGGATTGCGTGGAATAGGTGACCGAATGCTTCATCCGCTCCCGCTTGCGGCCCATCGCGTGGTAGGCGCCGTAGAACGGATGGAACGCGGCATGCGGCAGCCAGGCTTCGTCGAAATGCAGGTTATCGATGTAGCCGTCGAGCATGCCCTTGATGGTCTCGGTGTTGTAGAGCACGCCGTCATAGGTGGATTGCGTCAGCGTAATGACCCGCGGCCGGATCGCATCGGCATCTGCGCCTTCGAGCAGCGGATTCGCGCGGAGCTTGGCCTTGATCGCGTCGACTTCAAATTCGGCCCGCGGGATCGGGCCGATGATGCCGTAATGGTTCCGTGTCGGTTTCAGGAAGACCGGGATGGCGCCGGTCATGATGATCGAATGCAAAACCGATTTGTGGCAGTTGCGGTCCACCACGACAACGTCACCCGGCGCCACGGTATGATGCCAGACGATCTTGTTGGAGGTCGAGGTGCCGTTGGTCACGAAGAAACAATGGTCGGCATTGAAGATGCGGGCGGCATTGCGTTCGGATGCGCCGATGGCGCCGTTATGGTCCAGCAACTGCCCCAGCTCCTCCACGGCGTTGCAGACATCGGCCCGCAGCATGTTCTCGCCGTAGAACTGGTGGTACATCTGCCCGATCGGGCTTTTCAGGAAGGCCACGCCGCCCGAATGCCCGGGACAGTGCCACGAGTAGGAGCCGTCCTCGGCGTAGTCGAGCAGCGCCTTGAAGAACGGCGGCTGGATACCTTCGAGATAGCTCTTGGCCTCGCGAATGATGTGGCGGGCCACAAATTCCGGCGTGTCCTCGAACATGTGGATGAAGCCGTGCAACTCGCGCAGAATATCGTTGGGGATATGGCGGCTGGTCTTGGTCTCGCCGTAGATGTAGATCGGCACGTCGGCGTTTTTCCAGCGGACTTCCTCGATGAAATTCCGCAGGTTCAGCACCACCGGGTCGAGGTCGGGACCCGGGGTGAATTCCTCGTCGTCGATGGACAGGACAAAGGCACTCGCCCGCGACTGCTGCTGGGCGAATTGCGACAGGTCCCCATAACTGGTCACCCCGAGAACCTCGAAGTCTTCGTTTTCAATGGCTTCCGCGATGGCTCGAATACCCAGACCCGAAGAATTCTCGGAGCGAAAATCTTCATCGATTATGACGATGGGAAAGCGAAATTTCATATTCATGTCCTGACGGGACGAATGATGGATGGGGAAGACATTATCTGTCCTGTTCCGGCCGTTTGCCAGCTTTGCCCGCCGCGTCGTGTATGCGTGTTCATCCCGGGGCTGGCGGATCGCGACGGCAATATGTATCGGCCAATCTGTTCCTGTTGGCCAGAGATTAAAATGCGCCGCGAACGGAAATCGGTCCCTTTCCGCAAGGTTAATCCGGATTGAGAGGTTTAAGTCACGCCAAAGCCGGCAAGGCACAGCATGGTTCAATACCTGTTCAGCGGCCGGCTTTTCCGCATCCCCGCTATTGCGATTCGATCCGGGTAGCGATGCCGGTTGTCATCCCCTAATGTCTCAAAAAGCGGATTCAGCCGGGGGCATTATGTATTTTTCCATATTGATTCATGACGAGCCGGGTACAGCGGCGCTGCGGGACGAATACCGCAAGGCGCATCTGGATTACCTGAAGGAATTCGATGATCAGACCCTGTTCGCGGGGCCGTTCACGACCGATGATGAATCGGAGGATCTCGGCAGCCTGCGGCTGATCGACCTGCCGGATCGGGCCGCCGCCGAAAAGCATATTGCCGACGAACCCTATGTCCTCGGCGGCGTTCAGAAGCGCTGGAGCATTCATCGCTGGAAACCGGCGCTGCCGTTCACCTGGCGCGATTGTCCGCGCAGCGAGGGTAACATCCAGGCGTTGTTCTACGGAATAGACAGACCAGGCGGCGTGGCGATGCGCGATCAACACCGGCAGGCGCACCAGGCCTATCTTGTCGAGCAGGCCGACAGGATCATGATGCGGGGGCCGTTGCTTAACGACGCGGGTACGGAATCTGTCGGCAATGTCTGGCTGCTGGACGTGCCGGATATGGCGGCGGGCCGCCGACTGGTGGAAAACGAACCCTATAACAAGGCTGGCCTCTATCAGGATGCGGCTGTGTACCGCTGGCGTTTCGGTCGGGTTTTTGACCGGTTTAAACCCTGATGAATTCCGTGCCGGCAAGAAGCGGTAATGTGCCCCGCCGGAGCCGCTGACAGGCCAGGTATTGGGCGCTTGCACCTGAGCGGAGGCCGGGGTATTCCCTGCCGCAACCGATTGCCACGATATTCTGTGGCAGCCCCATATTGCTGTCCCGATCTCCGATGCTGTGCCCTATCAGGGACGAAAGCATGGTGCTGCGCAGACAGCGAATTATACGAGGAGCAATCATGCTGCCGAAGAAACCAGCCGAAACATCTATCCCACTGAATGACCTGATCCACAATCGCTGGAGCCCGCGTGCCTATTCTGATCGCATGGTATCCCGGGAAGACCTCGTTGCCGTTCTGGAAGCCGCGCGCTGGGCAGCGTCGTGCAACAATATTCAGCCATGGCGGTTTATCGTTTCCATGCGGGACGATACGGAAAACCATCAACGTATGGTCAGCTGCCTGAAGCCGGCCAACCAGGAATGGGCGCCCAAGGCCTCGGTCCTGATGTTTGCGCTGGCCAGATTGAATAAGCCGAATGGCGACGACAACCGCCATGCCTTTTATGATACCGGCGCGGCATCCGCGTTACTGACCCTCGAAGCGGCCTCGCGGGGCCTGCATGTCCGGCAGATGGCCGGGATCGACCCCGACAAGGTTCGTGAAACCTTTGCTGTTCCCGACGATTTCGGCGTCGTGTGTGGTATCGCGCTGGGCTATCAGGGGGATCCCGAAATCCTGTCCGAGCAACGCCAGGAACAGGAAGCGGCACCGCGCGTCCGCAACCCGCTCTCGGACATGGTATTCCACGGGACATTCGGAAAGACGTCGCCGCTGATTTCATAATGGCGGACTCTGGTGTATCGTCGCTGGCAGCAATGAGCATGAAAGGTGACAGGATGAACCAGATGAGGACGTTGTACGATCCGACATCGGAGCAGGAGGCAGCGGGCCGCGCCCGCCTGCCGCGCCCGGTGTCGCTGGACGGGCTGACTGTCGGGGTCCTGGATATTTCCAAGGTCCGCGGCGATGTGTTTCTTGACCAGCTGGCGAAGCGGCTGGCCGAGCACGGCATGAATGTGAAGCGCTACAGGAAGGCCACCGTGGCGCGGCCCGCCGCGCTGGAAATCCAGCAGGCCATCGCCGCGGAATGCGACGTGATGGTCGAAGGGCTGGTGGACTGAGGCGCCTGCACGTCGTGCTGTACGCATGACCTTGCAAATATCGAAGCCCGCGGAATTCCCTCGGTTGCCGTGGCGACCGAACAGTTCGTGCAGGCGGCCGCCACGCAGGCGGGGCTGCTGGGAACCGATCCGGATTACATCTGGGTGCCGCACCCGATCCAGGACCGCACCGACGCGGAACTGCAGGCGATGGCGGATAAATACCTGGACCAGATCCTGGCCGCACTGACCCGGCAGGTCGCACAGGCTGCCGATTAAGTAATCGCGGTGGCGTGGCCTTACGGCATGCCGCCGCCGACCCGGATATTGGCGCCTGCGACATAGGATGCCTTGGGTGACAGCAGCCAGACGATCGCTTCGGCGATTTCTTCCGGCTGCGCCACCCGCCCGATCGGGATTTTCGGCCCGTCTCTTTCCAGCCGGTCAGCCGGCGGCATGTCGGTTTCGGTCAGGCCGGGGGCGACGGTGTTCACCCGGATCCCTTCGCCGATCACCTCCTGCGACAAGCCGATGCCGAGGCTGTTTACCGCGCCTTTCGACGCCGCATACTGGATGCCGACATTCGGGTTCCCCTTGGTCGCGGACCCGGAAGATACATTTACGATCGCACCGCCCCTGCCGCCATGCGCGGTGGACATCCGCAGCACCGCTTCGCGCGAGCAGGTGAACAGCCCGGCAACGTTGACCATCAGCACCTTCACGAGGTCATCCTGCGTCAACGCATCCAGCCGCCCGCGCGGGCCGTATATCCCGGCGTTGTTGACGAGCCCGGTCAGCGTGCCCAGTTCCGAGTCAACGGTCTTGAAGAGGCGGACAACATCGCTTTCGACAGCAGTATCGACCTGCACCGCAATGCCGCGTTGGCCGGCCGCTTCGATTTTCGCAACAACCGCCATGGCGTCATCCTTCGTTGATTTATAG
>CAXBEC010000276.1:0-4874 GCA_963974145.1 uncultured Alphaproteobacteria bacterium
TCTTCTGCGAACACCGGGAAGGTACACGAAACTGTGATTTCAGCGCTATTGCGCGCGCCGATGCGCAGCCTAACATTCATCCGGAAAAGACACGCCCAGAGGGGGAAAAACGGTTCCGGTATACCTGAAAGGGACAACACCCGCCGGAAAACGACAGCCTTCAGAAAACCATAACGGGAGGAAACAAGATGCACCGCCAGCAAGCCAGTGACTTCGACCAGGAACTCCTGGACCTCTATGACAGCTACGCCCATAACGGTATCGACCGCCGCGAATTCCTCGACCGCGCATCGAAATATGCGGTCGGCGGGCTTGGCGCGGCGGCGCTGCTCGAAACCCTGTCGCCGAAATACGCGCTGGCCACGCAGGTCGAGGAAACCGACCCGCGGATCAAGGCCGAATTCATCGAATATGATTCGCCGAAGGGCCATGGCACGATCAAGGGCTATCACGTCACGCCGGCCGCCGGCGGCGCACGCGGCAGTGTGGTCGTCGTGCATGAAAACCGCGGCCTGAACCCGTATATCGAGGATGTCGCGCGGCGCGTGGCGGTTGCCGGGTTCAACGCGCTGGCGCCGGACGGGCTGACCCCGCTGGGCGGCTATCCCGGCACGGATGACGAAGGCCGGGCAATGCAGGCAAAGCTGGACAAGGGCAAGCTGCTGGAAGATTTCATCGCCGCCTATCACCACCTGGAAAAGGACCCCGGGTCAAACGGCAAGATCGGCGTCGTCGGATTCTGCTATGGTGGTGGCATCAGCAACGCGATGGCCGTCCGCCTGCCCGAACTCGCCGCGTCCGTGCCGTTCTACGGCAGTCAAGCGGCGACGGCGGATGTACCGAAGATCCAGGCGCCCCTGTTGCTGCAATATGCCGGGCTGGACCAGCGCATCAATGCGGGCTGGCCGGAGTATGAAAAAGCGCTGAAGGAACACGGCAAGGAATACACCGCCTATATCTATCCGGACGTGAACCACGGCTTCCACAATGACACGACGCCCCGCTATGACAAGGCGGCAGCGGAACTGGCATGGTCACGCACGGTAGAGTTCTTCAACGCCAAGCTGGCATAACCATCGCCACCACGCTGTCACGAAAAAAAGGCCTCCCGCCCGTTCAGGCAGGAGGCCTTTGTTTTACGTCACCGGGTTCAACCGCCGGTCAGCTTGAAGCGGAAATGGTCGCCATGGCTGCAGATATGGCCGGTCGACGGCGAGGCGAAATGCGCCGGCGCGATCATCGTATCGGTATCCGCATAACGTTCGATCAGGGCGCGGCGCGTTGCCGCCGATTGCACCCGGTCCTCGCAGGCGCGGCTTGACCATTCCGGCCGGGCGAGCTGTATCGGGTGATGCATGACATCGCCGGTCAGCACGGCCTTTTTATTGCCGGATTCCAGGTTGATGACGAAATTTCCGGGGGTATGACCCGGCGCCGGTTCGAACCAGATGCCGTTGTCGAACTGGTGGTCCATATCCACCAGCACGGCCTGGTTGGCATCCATGACGGGGCCGATACTGTCCGCATAGACATTCGGCACGGGGCCTTCTTCACCGGTCTTTTCACGTTCCATCCAGAATTCCAGTTCCTTCTTGCCGAAAATGTATTTCGCATTAGGGAAGGTCGGCACCCAGCGGCCATCGACCAGCCGGGTATTCCAGCCAACATGATCCACATGCAGATGGGTGCACATCACGAAATCGACCTCTTCAGGCTGCACGCCGGCGGCGGCCAGGTCGGCCAGATACGGATTGTTCATCCGGTGCCACATCGGCCGGGCCGGACGATCCTTGTCATTGCCGACGCAGGCGTCGATCAGGATCGTGTAGCGCGGCGTCTTGAGGATATAGGACTGCACCGTGATGATCAGTTTCGACGTCGAAGGATCGATGAATTTCGGAAACAGCCATTCCCGGTTGGCCTCGATCACATCCGGCGTGGAATCCGGCAGGAAGGTCGCGGCATCGAAAAGCGGTTCTTCGCTTTCGATCACACGATTTAATGAAAATTCACCGATGGTCTGCATGTCGAATGATCCCCCTCGTTACAGCCGCTGTTCTTTTTGCGGGCTTAACGATTGCCTACGCCACCGGCGCGGTCAACTGTTTCACTCGAGGGCCGGGGGGCCGCGAGATGGCGCTCGGCGCCTTCGCGGGTAACCGAAAGGGCAGGAAAAGCGGGAAGGGACGGGAAAACCCGCCCCCTCCGGCCGCGATATTTATTACGCCGCTTTATCGCTGACGACACCCTCGACAACCTTTTTGGCGCGGGACGCAAGAGATTTTGGCGCGCTGGTTTCAATCTTGATCGTGCGCGGTTTCATCGCTTCGGGAATTTCATGCTTCAGATCGATGGTCAGCAAGCCGTTTTCAAGGCTGGCGTCGACCACCTGCACATGATCGGCAAGCTGGAACCCGCGGACGAAATTGCCGGCGCCGATCCCCTGGTGCAGGTAACGAACACCGGAATCCTCTTCCGGGCGCTTGCCGGTCACGCGCAGGTTCTGTTCGCGGATTTCGATTTCCAGTTCGTCCTCGGCGTAGCCTGCGACCGCGATCGTGATGCGATACCGGTCTTCACCGATGGCGACGATGTTATAGGGCGGGTAGGTTGTCATAGCCGCGCCGGCCTTGGTGGTGGCATCCATCATGCGTGCCAGCCGGTCAAAACCGATGCTGGAACGGAAAAGCGGGGAAAAATCGTAGTTTGTCATGATTTACATCCTCCTTCTTGAGCAATGCAAAGAGCCGTTACGGCTCAACCGTCATGTGTGTTGCGGACCCGTGGTGGCATCCGGCGACAAGGAAATGGGAAGACAAAAAACCGGGTTCAAGAGACAATCCAAAATTTTTTTATGCCTCTTGAAGGCCGCATAGCAGCGCCCATCTTTAAGGGCATTAACGGGGGAACGTACCGTAACCAGCCCGTTAATCCGGCGAAAATGCCGTTGTCATTTCTGGACGCAGTCAGTGTAGGAGTGATTTCGATGAGCCTTTTGCAGGAGACCGTACTCGACCGGTTATGGACGAAATACGAGCACCGGTTTGGCCACCCGCCACCCATCGCATCCGCGACTTTCGAGGAAGCAATTGCCGAGATTCGCAAGGCGCTTGATGCACCGGCGCAAAAGCCGGACGCGGCCTATTGCCATAACGAAATCAGCAATACGGGCGGCAGGCCGATTCACGCACCCTGATGAAACGGTCCGGGCGCGGCCCGGTGCTGAAATGAAAAGCGGCTGCCAGCGCACCAGTCCGGTGCACGGGCAGCCGCTAATTTTTCACGACAGACTGAAGCGTTTCAGCCGCCTTCCAGCTTGGGAATGAAGTAAATCTCGCTGCCATCCCGTATCGACTGGAAATAGGCCGTATTCTCGTGGATCTGGCCATCAATGGCGACCGAGGTCTCTTCTTCGAGATGAATACCGAGCCCCGGGAAGCGGTCATCAAGCTGTTTGATGATACCGCGGAAATTCTTGACCTGAAGGTCGAATTCCTTTTCGCCATTGGTGTACTGGTGACTGAACCCGTCCGAGAATACGATATGGACGCGGACAGGTGCAGCCATGATCCTAAAGCTCCGCTTCGGCGCGGTTGTCGAGCGCGTCGAGCACCTTCGGCGGTGACATCGGCAGTTCGGTCATGCGCCGGCCAACCGCATCCGCGATCGCATTCGCGATAGCGGCCATCGGCGGGCAAATGCAGACTTCACCGACGCCCTTGACGCCGAACGGATGGTTCGGGTTCGGCACCTCGACCAGGATCGGTTCGATTGCCATCGGCAGATCGGACGCCACCGGGATACGGTAATCGAGGAAGCCGGCGTTCGAGAGACGCCCCTTGTCATCGTAGATGTACTCTTCGTTCAGCGCCCAGCCGATGCCCTGAACGACACCGCCCTGGATCTGACCTTCGACGTAGGCCGGGGAAATCGCCGTGCCCACGTCCTGCGCTGCAACAAAACGCAGGATCGTGACCTTGCCGGTTTCCGGGTCGACTTCGACATCGCAGAACTGGGTTGCGAAACCGGGCGCCTGACCGCCGGCATTCACCGCACCGCTGGCACCGATCGGGCCACCGGTCGCACCCGCCTTGGATGCGATTTCACCGTAGGAAAGCGGCTCGAACTCGCCGACATTGTGGCTGGCGGGTTTCGCCATGCCTTCTTCCCAGACGACCCCTTCGACATCGACATCCCAGATCATCGCCGCGCGGGCACGCAATTCGTCGATTACCTTTTCACAGGCCTGGATTACCGCCAGACCGGTTGCGAAGGTCACGCGCGAACCGCCCGTAACATGGGTATAGGGAACCGAGGTCGTATCGTTGACCGTGGCCCGGACCTGGCTGTAGTCGATGCCGAGCGTTTCCGCCGCCATCGCCGCCATGGACTGGCGCGATCCGCCGACATCCACACTACCGGTTGCGACCGTTGCCGTACCATCGGTGTTGACGAAAACCGTCGCGCCCGATTCACCGGCGCCGTTGAACCAGTAACCCGAGGCAACGCCCCGGCCCTGGTTGGGACCGAGTTTCGCCTTGTAACCCGGGTGATCCATGCAGGCCTGTACCGTTTCCGCGTAGCCTTCATGCGCCAGTTTCGGCCCGGCAATATTCTGCGTGCCGATATGCGCCGCGTTCTTCATGCGCAGGTCCAGCGGATCCATGCCGATCTTCTTGGCCAGGATATCGAGGACGCTTTCGACGGCGAAGGCCGCCATCGGCGACCCCGGCGCGCGGTACGCCGCCGCCTTGGGGCGGTTGCAGACGACGTCATAGCCGATCGCATGCTGGTTCGGAATATTGTAGGGCGCAAAGGCGCACAGGCAGCCATTCATCACCGGCGAACCCGGGAAGGCCCCGGCCTGGAAGCGG
>CAXBEC010000277.1:0-4840 GCA_963974145.1 uncultured Alphaproteobacteria bacterium
GGCGAAGCTTTTTTCGGAAATATCGCCCAGGAACCACAGATAAGGCCGTGGCAGGGTGAGGGTCCCTTGAGGAGGGCGCATCGGCGCGTTCATTGAATTGACCCCTAAAATTCTGCGCCAACCGTCACGCCGAAGGTACGGGGGCGGATCGGAGATGCGGCCACGGAATTGTTCGGGCGCAACAGAAAGCTGCCGACGCTGGTCAAACCGCGGGTATCTGTAAGATTCCGGACATAGGCACCGATATTGAACCCGTCGAAACGGACCCCGGCACGCAGATCGGCGACGGCATAGCCGTCGATGTTGATACGGCGGCCAAAGGTGGTCTGGTAATTATTGTCGAAATCACCGGCCTGGTCGCTGACGAAACGGACGGTGCCGCCAACGAATGCGTCCGCCGAATCCGAGAGCGCCCATTCATAGTCGGCCGCCGCGCTGGCGGACCATTCCGGTGCGTAGGGCAGGCGGTCATTGGCAAAGCCGCCATTACCCGCCGGCAGGTCCTCGTCGAGCCGGGCATCGTTATAGGCCGCATTCAGGGCAACGGTTAAACCGTTCACGGGACGCAGGGTGGCAGTGATCTCGGCGCCCTTGCTGGTTGCGCTGTCGCCGTTTCCATCGGCATTCACCGGCCCGATTGCGGTATTGTAGGTGACGAGCACCTGAATATTGCTCCAGTCGAGATAGTAGACCGATGCATCCAGGGAGAAAGTCTGGTCCGGCGTTTGCGCACGGATACCGGCTTCATAGCTGATCAGCGTATCGGCATCAAACTGGGTCGGAAAATTCGGGCCGGCTCCCGGCGGCACGACGTTCGGACCGCCGGGGCGATAGCCTTTGGCGACCCGGGCATAGACTGTCGTATAGTCCGAAAGCTCGAGCCGGGGTGCCACGGACCAGGTGAAGACGTTCTCGGAGGAATCGCCGGTCACGATATCGGGAATGACGGTGGCACCGGACAGAAACAGCAACGAACCGTCAAGGATCTGCACCGTTTTCTGGCTGTTATGGCTGTAACGCCCTCCGGCGGTGATGTCGAACCGGGACGAAAGATGCCAGGTCACGCTGCCGAAGGCCGCATATTCTTCATATTCGGAATCCAGTTCGGCGCGCAGGAAATCCGGGAAAGTCACCATTTCGCCGTTCGGACCGGCAGGAAGGGTCAGTTCCGGGTCGATCGAATTTCCGGTCTGGAGTTCATAGGGCAGATAGCGCTGGAACAATAAGCCGTTTTCTTTGGTGTAATAGCCGCCGATCAACCATTCGAACGTGTCGTTGGAAGGCGAATCAAGGCGGATTTCCTGCGTGAATTTTTCCTGCGCGGCGATGGCGGGAAAGGTGATGCCGAGAGGCCCTATTCCGGGACCCCCGTAAATGGCATCTGCGATGCCCGGCAGCTCGCCGCTGGCGTCATAAGCCTCGTCCTGCGTCAGCTCGCCATAGCTTGTGACAGATGTCAGGGTCGCCAGCCCGAAATCCCAGGACATCGTGCCGTTGTAAAGGCGGTAATCGACATCATTCTGCTCTGGATAATATTCTGTCCGCGTCAGCCGCCCTTCGGTCGATGCTCCGGTGGTGGGATCGATGGCGAGTGGCTCGTGGGTCAGAGGATCCGCGTCAAACGTCGCTCGGGAATCGGCGCGTATATTCTGGACGATCGCCATCAGGCGGACGGAAAAATCGTCATTCGGCTTGAACAGGAGGGAAGCACGGCCGCCATAGCTGGCGTAATCGTTCGCGTTTTCGCGATTGATGCCCACCGTATCGATGAAACCGCCGACTTTCCGGTAATAGCCGCTTGCACGGAGGGCCAGCGTATCGCCCAGCGGCACATTGACCACCGCGTTTCCGCTCCAGCCGTTATCGCCCCCTTTCGTAGCCTCGAAACCGGCCTGACCACGGACTTCGAACTCGCCGAGCTTTGGCGCGACCGTTACGAATTTCAACAGGCCGCCAAGCGAATTGGCACCATATAGGGTTCCTTGCGGGCCACGAAGCACTTCAATGCGCTCCAGATCGAACGTGTCGATATCACCGGCAAGGGCTGCGCCATTGCTGGCACCGGTGCTGGGACCGAAGGGCGTATCATCAACATAGACCGCGGCCGTGGGACTGGCTCCGCCGGTATTGATACCGCGCAGGATGATACGGGTCTCGCCCGGATCTGACTGCTGAAGGCTGAGACCCGGCACCTGTGCGGCATAATCGACGAAACTTGTTGCGTTCCGTTCCTCGAGTTGCTGGCCGCCAAGAACGGAGATGGACTGCGGGATTTCCGCGAGCGTCTGCTCGCGCTTTTGCGCTGTCACGACGATGATATTATTGCCTGTTTCGGAAGTTCGTTCGGCGCGCTCGTCTTCGTTCGGCTGCGTTTGCGCCTGCGCGCTGTTGGTGGCAACCAATAGCGCAACCGTCATGGCGGTGCCGGCCGTAAGAAATATTCTGTTCTTCATCTCGATTCTCCCTCTGACGCTTTGGCGTTCATCCTCTCACCGTCATGCAGCACCTGATGGTCAGGCGGGCATGGCCGTGGAACATGCGGAGACAGAAGCTCTCTTTGCCGGCACGCGTCGCTTGCGATACCCGGGGACTGGCTGCCGCCGTTGTTCCAGCCGGACGAGCGGCGCGGATTCGGCTCCAAAGTCTATAATAAAGCTATTATTGTCCTAATATGAAATATGTCAACCTCAATAGGACAATTAATTTGACCCGCCCCAGACGGAGTCTGGGCAACGGACATGGCCGTCCGCGTAAACGACACCCGGAACGCGGTTCCTCGGCCAGAAATGTCAGTCCGTCGAGATCGACAATGTCGCATAGCTGGCCAACCAGATAGGAAGGGGCCATCGACAGGCTGCTGCCCATCATATTGCCCACCATGACATCCAGCCCGTGCTCCCTGGCAAGCCTTGCGATGGCCAGACCCCCAATGCCCAAACCGTACCGGAAGCTTGCGAAACTGATCAGTTGATATCGATCAACTGCAGAGAATGCGGTCGTCGAGCCAGCCTCACCCACGATGCGATACCCATTTCGGATCCGGATCGCTTGGTCGACCGGTTTTCAACCGCCGGTGGGTTCGGTACAGCTGACGCTGTTCGTTATGCAGTAAAATACTTGATGACGTTTGCCAGGCATCTATCCATGTAGCCTTTCCATTGGCTCTTCACGAACAGCAGGAGCGGGAGCTTGGCAAGACCATTTTTCGCCTGGAACGTGTAAGTCCACTTCACCTTCGTGCCGCCATCCGCTGGTTGGAACCAGAATTCTCCGCGCGCCTGCGTCATGAGATGCTTGAGCGCGAAGCTGGGATCACTCACCCGGTACGCGAAGTAGGACGGCCGATCATAATGGGTCAGACCTTCGTTCACGGTACTGCCGTCCGCCAGGTGCACGACCCGGTGCGAACCGGGACGGTCCCACGGGCCCGAGACGTCGGAGGTGAATGCGACACCAGGCACCATGCCATAACCGGTCAGGATCTTCGGCAGCACATTCTCGGCTGTAACGAAGTCGAAGACCTCCTGGATTGGGTGCGGCACGAATATTTCTCGTGTCACGGCGACATTCAGCGGGGCGGCTGAGCGATCATTGTGCTTGTTCGACATGGCGTATCTCCGGGTGATGTTGCTGCAAACTGCCGGTCCCGATCTGCGATCAGGACGCGGCGATACGGGAAGGCCGGATCGCATCATCGCGACCCGGCCGTGCGCGGCTATTCGAGAAACGGATTGATCGACGCCAGGGTGTCATCGAAGCGGCCCTCGGCCTCTGCGTTGCGCATGAAGTCGACACCTTCCACCAAGATCTCGCGGGGCGTTGGCGTCTGTTGAAACAGCGCGATGACCTGATCGGCGAACGTGTCGAGCGGCATGAAGCGTTCGTTGTCCTGCTGGCTGGGAGTCAAAGTCGTCTGCACGGCGGGTGGAGCCAGCTCAATGACCTCGATCTTGCCTTTCAGGACAGCGCGGAGCGATACCGTGTAGCTGTGGATCGCAGCCTTGGTCGCCGAATAGGTCGGGGCGATCACCAGCGGCACAAAGGCAAGACCAGAGCTGACATTGACGATCACCGCGTCGTCCTGTCGGCCCAGATGTTCAATCAGCGCATTGGTCAGCCGGATGGGACCGAGCAGGTTGCTGGTGACCGAGGCCTCGGCGTCGCCCAGATCGCGGAATTTATCCAGCGACCCTTCCATGCGCATGATGCCCGCGTTGTTGAACAGCACGTTGAGGCCGGGGAAGTCCGCGATGAGCTTCTCGGCGAAAGCCGCGATACTGGGGGGATCGTCCTGATCGAAGGTCAGCGCGTGGATATTCGGTCGGTCGCCGATTGCCTTTTCCAATGTTTCCAGCCGCCGTCCGGCGATAATCACGGTGTTGCCGAGGTCATGAAAGCGGTGCGCAAGCGCCTCGCCAATGCCCGTGCCGCCGCCGGTGATAAGAATGGTGTTGCCTGTCGTCTTCATGGGATAATTCCTTTCCAGGTTGGATTAATAGGGGGTGAGGATCAGAGCTTGTTTTCAGCGAGCATCTCGCGGGTACGCTTCAGCGTGGACAGCAGAGCGGCCTTGTAGCCCTTGTCGCTGTCGAACTGCTTCTGCTCGGCCTGTTCCTCGGGGCCGTTCGGCTCCTTGTCACGCAGTCCGAGATAGCAGTAGAACTTGAGCTGAAGCGCGCCGGCTTCGTCCTCAAACAGTTCATTGACGATGGCACCCTCGCGCGGGCCGGTCGCCTGAAAGAAGGTGACCTTGTGCTGCGGCTCCAGCACGATGATCTCGCGCAGGTCGGTACCGGCGATCGTGGCTTCACGCACGAAGTGCGTTGCGCTCTCCTCGGTA
>CAXBEC010000278.1:0-4828 GCA_963974145.1 uncultured Alphaproteobacteria bacterium
CGGTTCCATCTGCACCGGGTACGGCACATCGGCAAGGCCCGGCGCGCGCATGAAGGTCGCGGCCATCTTGCTGTAATCGACAGTGATGTAATCCGGCAGGTCGCGTTCGGTGGAGGCAATGGCTTCCAGCACGATCGGCAGTTCGCGGCTCTTGTCCTTCACCTCGATCACATCGCCATCCTTCACTTCATAGGACGGGATATTGACGCGCTTGCCATTGACCTTCACATGGCCGTGGTTCACGAACTGGCGCGCGGCAAAGACCGTCGGCACGAAGCGGGCGCGGTAGACAACCGCGTCCAGACGGCGTTCCAGCAGCCCGATCAGGTTCTCGCCCGTGTCGCCGGGGCGGCGGACGGCTTCCTTGTAATAGGCGTGGAATTTCTTTTCGCCGATATTGCCGTAATAGCCCTTCAGCTTCTGCTTGCCCATCAGCTGGGTGCCGAAGTCGGAAGCCTTGCGGCGGCGCTGGCCATGCTGGCCCGGCGGATAGTCGCGTGAATTACTGGGGCTTTTCGCGCGTCCCCAGAGGTTGACGCCGAGGCGCCGGTCGATCTTGTACTTCGAACTCTGTCTCTTTGACATTTCCATATATCCCGTTGTTTACGGTGTTGTTGTTGTTCCGGTACCCGTCGAACGGAGGGACGCACCACGCCCACAATCCCAGAAGCGGGCGGGAGTATATGGTTTCACGCCCCGATGTCAAACGCCAATTGGTCCGAAAATGGCCGAATTTCGCGGTTTTCGCTGTTACGGGCGCTTTATCAGGCAGGACAGGATGCCATGCAGGGTCTTGACCTCCTGCTCCATCAGCCCCGTGCGCTGAAACAGATTGCGGATCTGGCGCACCATGATCGGGCGTTTTTCCACCACATGGAAGAACCCGCAGTCATCCAGCGCGGCTTCGAGGCGCGTGAAGAAATTGATCAGCTCCTCCTTGGTTGCGGGCTGCGTGCGGCCCCCGGGCAGGACGGCGGGCGGGGTTTCATCCGCGGACTGGAACCATTCATAGGAAATCACCGCAACCGCATGGCTGAGGTTGAGCGAACTGAATCCCGGATTGAGCGGGATCTGCACGACCGTATCGGCGCAGGCGATGTCGTCATTGCTGAGCCCTGCCCGTTCGCCGCCATACATGATGCCGACCCTGCCGCCTTCGGCCTGGATGCGGCGCATGTCGGCAACGGCGCGGCGCGGCGTCAGCACCGGCTTGATCATGTCCCGCGGCCGTGCCGAGGCGGCGTAGACATGGGTCAGGTCCGCAATGGCAGCCGGGGTCGATTCGAAGACCCTCACCGCCTCCAGCACGATATCGGCGCCGGACGCCGCGCTCTTGGCCCGCGGATTCGGCCAGCCATCGCGCGGCTGGACCAGCCGCATGTCGCCCAGTCCATTGTTCAGCATGGCGCGCGCGCACATGCCGATATTCTCGCCAAGCTGGGATTCGACCAGAATGACCGATGGTCCGCCTGTCCCCGGCGGTACTCTTCTATCCGTTCCCGACATCGCGCTACTCCGCAGCCTGCTGTAACCTGATATACTCGATAACCATGCGCCTGATCCGACCTTTCGAAATCCTGTTCCTGCTGGGCGCCGTCCTGGCGGGCGTCGCCGTTTCAATCTGGCTCGCGATCTGGAGTCCGGATGCGCTGTTGCGCGATCCGCTGCCGCTGTACCGTCAAGGGGCCGCGACGTCCAGCCCGGAAATCTCCGGCGACCGGCAGATCCGGCAGATCCGGCTGGTCGGCCCCGAGGGTGAAATCATCCCGTTCCGGGTCAGCCTGCCTGCAGAACTGCCCATCGACCCGCTGCCGGTCCTGGTCATTGTGTCAGGGTTTCCCGGCGCGACCGTGGACCCGATACCGCAGATCACCCATCCCGGCCCCAATGTCATCGTCTCCTACCAGCCCCCCTTCGAGCCCGACTTGCGCATAGAGACGGTTTCTCTGTTCAACATCTGGCAGACGCGCCGCGTGATTTACCGGATGCCGGAAGAAGTTGCCGCGCTTCTTGCCTGGACCGGGCGCCAGGAATGGGCGGACCGAAAGCGCATCAATCTGGCCGGAATCGGCCTGGGCGCGGCGATCCTGCCCGCAATCCGACGCCGTGCCGCCGCTACCGGACAGCCGGTCAACGCAAGTGTCTTCATCAATGGCGGCGCGGATATCGAAGAACTCGCCGGTGCGGGTCTCGGCGGCATTATGGGCTGGCTGTCAGGCCAGATGCTCCGCCCTCTCGACCCGGCAACCCATTTGCCCGAAATTTCTGGCCCCTTCCTGATCATCAATACGCCGGACAACGTGGCGCCCCCCGCATCCGCGCGGACAGTATTGGAAGACCTGGTCCCCGAGCCCAAGACGATTGCCGCCGTGACGCGCGGTACGGACAATGAGGAAACGTATGTGGGACGGATCGTCCGCATCACCCAGAACTGGCTGATCGCGCAGTCGGCCCTCGCGCCGTGAGGCTCCCCAATACCGGCATGCGGATTCACGAAAACCCGAAAGGAAAGACAACAAAAATGGAAGAATCGGTTCTGACGAGAATACGCCACATTATCGGCGGCAACCTGGGCAGCAGTCTTCGCATGACGCTGGAAAGCGCGAGCGAGGATCGATGTATCGTATCCATGCCGACGGATGGACCGTCGCTCAACGCCAAGAAGCGCGTGCATGGCGGGGCTATCGCCGCCCTGATCGACACCGCCGCCACTGGCGCAGCCTGGGCAAACCCGAAACTGGGCCCCAACGCCCGCGGCACCACAGTTTCCATCAGCATCAATTATCAGGCCAGTGCGCAGGGTCCCCTGCTGCGCGCCGAAGCCCGCGTCACGCGGCGCGGTCGCAGCATGGTCTTTCTGGAAATTTCTGTGACCGACATGCACGCGGCAGCAATTGCACATGGCATCGTCAGTTACAAACTGGAACCGGATTTGGCTTGAGGCACCCAGCCTATGTGGCGGTCGATGCCCTATCTTGGCGTATTATTCTTCAGGAAACGACCGTGTAAATCAAAACACCGATACTCAACCAGCATGCCGCCGCGCACAAGATAACGAAAAGGGACGACCGGAACACCGACCAACGGCCGCCGCGATCCCTGGCATTATCGAGGACGGATGCGCCTTGCTGCAATGCTCTTCCCCTGAAATTAAAACCATCGGGATACACCGTTATCCTTCCGGCTACAGCTCAGATAAGAGTAGAATCGAAGTTAGCAAAGCAGATCAAGTAAAAAATATGTGTATCCGTTCTTTTTATGCTGTTTCGTATCTAGGCTTAATTCAATTTCTTTAATAAACATCAATCCGTTACAGTCTGTGTTGGAGAAAACTACAATGAAAATTGATGATATTACGCTGACAATGTTTTCCTGGGATGATATCCCGGAGACCCGGTATGGCCAGCATACTGGCGCCTTTTCCGGCAATAGCCAGCTCGGCCTGGTCACAATCCGGACTGATGATGGCATTGAGGGACACGCCTTTCTGGGTTCCGCCAGCCGAGGCGCCAATCTCGACGCGGAATCACTGGTCCAGCATCTCAAGCCGCAGCTGATGGGCAAGGATCCACTGGAGCGGGAAAGCCTGTATCAGGCGATGTACAGCCGTCTTCGCATGACAACACACCGCGCGATCGGGGCTATGGACATTGCCCTGTGGGATATCGCCGGGAAAACCGCCAACCTTCCGATCCGCAAACTGATCGGCGGATCGCGGCATAGCATCCCCGCCTATGCCAGTTCGCCGGCCATGACGGAAGCCGCTGAATATGTCGAACAGGCCCTGTCCTTTCAGGAAGCCGGCTGGGCCGCCTACAAGATCCATCCGCCCGCGGTGTGGCGCACTGATATCAAAATTTGCGAAGCTGTACGCGACGCCGTCGGTGATGACTTCACATTGATGCTCGATTCGACCTGGTCCTACGACTACCCGCAGGCGCTGCGGGTCGGCAAGGCGATCGAAGAAATGGGCTATTACTGGTACGAGGATCCGCTCGCGGAACAGGATATATACAATTACATCAAGCTGCGCGCCGCGCTCGGTATTCCGATCCTGGCGACCGAATATTCACCGGGCGGTTTCGCCGGCTATGCTCCCTGGATCATGAACCAGGCGACGGATTACCTGCGCGGCGACGTCGCCGTGAAAGGCGGGATCACGGGATGCCTGAAAGCGGCGCATCTGGCGGAAGGTTTCGCCATGAACTTCGAAATTCATCATGGCGGCAACTCCCTGAATAACGTCGCGAACCTGCATCTCGCACTCGCGATCTCGAACTGCGAGCTGTTCGAGGTTCTGCTCCCTGACGGGGCGCAGAAATACGGTCTGATCAGGGACATCGAGATCGGTGCAGACGGCATGGTGCATGCGTTCGATGGCCCCGGCCTCGGCGCGGAAATCGATTTTGAACTGATCAGGGCGAAAACATTGCATATCTACCGGTAACAGCTTGTTATACTCGGCATAATCCGACACCGACTGCCAAAAAGGGGGAGACAAATCATGGCGTTCTACGAATTACGGCAATACAAGATCCTGCCCGGGAAAATGGACGACTGGCTGAAGCTTATGGAAGAGAAAATCATTCCCTTCCAGGTTTCAAAAGGCATGGTCATCACCGGCAGCTTCCGCCACGAGGAAGACGAAACCGTTTACATCTGGATGCGCCGCTTCGAAAGCGAAGAAGACCGTGTCCGCCTGTATGCCGCTGTCTATGAAAGCGACTACTGGAAAAACGAAATTTCGCCGCAGGTTCCCACATTGATGGACCGTTCGGGTATCGACGTGAAGCGAATTCTGCCGACGGCGCTGTCAACGACGCAGTAA
>CAXBEC010000279.1:0-4827 GCA_963974145.1 uncultured Alphaproteobacteria bacterium
CCTGCTCCAGCCGGTCGGCGGCGGACGGGGCTTCATCGGCGATTTCCGCCAGGTCCACCCCGTCCGCGAATTGCGGCACCTGCCGCCGTGCCTCGTCCAGCGCGCGATTGCGCGCGATGGCGGCCATCCAGGTGATGGGCGACGCCCGGCCCGGTTCAAAGGTTCCGGCATGGTTCCAGATTCTGACATAGACCTCCTGCAAGATTTCCTCTCCGGCTTCCCGTTGCCGCAAGATACGGAAAATGATGCCGAAAAGTTTCACGGAGGTCGCCCGGTACAGCGCCTCGAAGGCCGCGCGGTCGCCGGTGGCGGTACGCGCCAGCATGGCTTCCAGGTCTTCGCGGGTAGTCTGCATGGGGAAGCGGGTCTTTCCTGTCATCGGACGGCGACAGAATTATCGGGTTGGTTCGGGTCTGTCCAACAGGAATCCAGCCGGCGCCGCCGACAGCGACAAGCAGCTGCTTTGTTTTCTGTGGGCCTTCAGGGTTGCGACAGTGTCTGCGGGAACCCAATCTGCGCCTTGGCGTTTATCCTCAAAAGCGGAATTGCCGGTTCGTGCATTCCCCCAAAGAGGCCGGAGAGAATACACCATGCGTCGTTTTGTAATGTTATTGTGTGTCTGCCTGGACATACCGGCGCGGCCTTGAGTTTCAAGTCTTTCAGTCGCGCCAATGATGCGCAGGATGATGCTAGGGTAGCGAATAAATCCGAACCGGCAGCGCATATAGCGACAAATCATAGCCCGGGCGACCAAGAGACTGCATTGTCGGTCCGGGCCGTCCAGCGCTTGCTGAACCGGCTCGGTTTCGAAGCGGGCACGGTTGACGGGGTATTTGGTGCGCAAACCCGAGCGGCCATAATGGCTTTTCAGGAAAGCCGGGGTCTGGAACCAAGCGGCGACCCCGATGCCGCATTCGACGCGCGGTTGCGGAAGGAGATCCTGCTGAGCCGTATCGACCGGGACGGCGGTGCGGAAAACGAGGCTATAACGCGCCTTCCGGCGGATACACCATCGTCGGGGATCGTTGCCCCTGCTGGTCCGTCCGAAGGGGATCTGGCGGCGCCGGAAGGCGTATCCACTGGACCGGCCTGCATCGCCTCCGCCGAGGCTGTGCCGATTTTCCCCGCCGCCCTTCCTGCGATTCCCGAGAGCGCCTTGCAGCGTGCTGTCTGGGAGTTTTTCAACATCTCGCGCGACGTTGTCCTTTTCCTGATCCGGACGGTCGATGATGACGACGGGGTCGAAGTGGCGCGTACGCAGGCGGCGGATACGACTGTTGTTGCCTCCGTAAAGTAGTCCAGTGTGACCTGATTCCTGCCCGTCACCGGTGTGGATGCCCCGCGACTCTGCGCCGCGTTTGCGGCAAACGCGATGAATTAGTTTGTCTTCCGCACGGATCGCGATATGTACAGCCTAGTTTACGGCCATATCCGGCCGCGGGGAGAGAGACATGATTCGATGGATGGCGTCGTGACCGGGATTGCGGAAGACCTGTACAGGATCGGTCGCTGGGGCGAGGGGTTCTTTGGCGTCGACGACGACGGGCGGATGCAGGTCCTGCCGGTGATCGGCGACGAAACGGTCCGGATCACCATCCAGGAAGTCGTCGAGGAACTGAAGGAGCAGAACGTCCATTTCCCCATCGTGCTGCGCTTCCACGATATCCTCAAAAACCGGGTGCGGGAAATCAATGAAAGCTTCGCCACGGCCATCGCCGATGCGGAATATGGCGGTGTCTATCGCGGCGTTTACCCGATCAAGGTCAACCAGATGCGGGAGGTGGTGGACGAGATCGTCGATGCCGGCAAACCGTATCACTATGGGCTGGAAGCCGGCTCGAAACCGGAACTGATGGCGGTGCTGTCCTACGATGTCGGCGGTGAGGCACTGACCATCTGCAACGGGTACAAGGACGAGGAATTCCTGCGGCTGGCATTGCTTGGCAACAAGCTGGGCCGCAAGCTCATCGTTGTGGTCGAGAAATTCTCCGAAATCGCGCCGCTTCTGCGGCTGGCTGGTGAGATGGAGGTCCGGCCGCTGATCGGGCTGCGGATCAAGATGCGGGTCAAGACCGAGGGCCGCTGGAGCGGGTCGAGCGGCGAGCGGGCCAAGTTCGGGCTGACGACCTCGGAAATCCTCAACGCCATCGCCTATATCCAGGAACAGGGCTATGGCGACTGCATCCAGCTGCTGCATTTCCATATCGGCAGCCAGCTGTCCGATATCCGTTTTGTCGAGGACGCGGTACAGGAAGCCGCCCGAATCTATGCGCGGCTGCGCAAGCGCGGCATTCCGCTGCAGTATCTCGATATTGGCGGCGGGCTGGGCGTCGATTACGACGGCAGCCGGTCGAGCGGCCATTCCTCAATGAATTACTCGCTTGTCGAATACGCCAGCAGCGTGGTCCATAGCGTGAAGCAGGTCTGCGACCTGGAAGAAGTCGAGCATCCCAACCTGGTCAGCGAAAGCGGCCGGGCGGTGGTGGCGCACCATTCCTGTGTGATCATGAAGGTGATCGGCGAAATCGCCAATGGCGCGAACGGAATCGCGACGGATTCGGAGGAAGAGGAGCATTTTCTGGTAACGGATATGCGGAACCTCTGCGACGAGCTCGCCGAATACCGCAATTACCAGGAGGCCTGGAACCGCGCGTCACGGGTCATGGACGGGGTGCTGGAAGGCTTCAAGCTGGGCGTTGTCCGGCTGGAGGAACTGGCCAAGGTTGAAACCCTCTACTGGAAGCTGCTGCGGGCGGTTTCCGACGGGATGAAATCGGCGGATTTCGTGCCCGAGGACCTGAAGGACATCGACGACCTTCTGGCCTCACAATACCTGTGCAATTTTTCGCTGTTTCAGTCGGCGGCGGACAGCTGGGCGATCGGCCAGGTCCTGCCCGTTGTGCCGTTGCGCCGACTGAACGAAACACCGACAAACCATTGCACCCTGGCGGATATCACCTGCGACAGCGACGGCAAGATCGCGCATTTCATCGGCGAATACGGCGAGCAATCGACCGTGCCGCTGCACGACCTGCGCCCCGGTGAGGATTATTATCTCGGACTGTTCCTGACTGGCGCCTATCAGGACGTGATGGGCGACATGCACAACCTGTTCGGCCGGCTGAACGAGGTGCATGTCTTCTGCGACGACGAGGATCCGACCGATTTCTATATCGAGGAAGTTATCCCCGGCTCTTCCGCCGCCCAGGTGCTGACCATCATGCAGTACAACGCCCCCGCCATGGCGGACCAGGTCAAGCGCATGATCGATGCCGAGATCCGCAAGGGCGCCATCCGCTCGCGCGAAGGTGTCCGCCTGACCGATTTCTTTGAATCCTGTCTGTACGGCTATACTTACCTGAAGTGATTGCCTGCCGGGCATGGCGTGATAACAGGGGACGGTGACGGGCCCGGCTGACTTCCTGTATATTTGGCCATCCTGTGCTGCGGAAGGAACTGCTCCAGATGTTCGGCCGCCTGATCGGACCCGGTGTCGCCCGTGCCCTGCAACTGCTGGATCAACTCGTCCAGTGGCAGAATTGTTCTGAATTCTGGGTGTTTCCCGTCAATGACAGGCCTGATACCGACAATGGCTGGAAACACATGCTTTCCGATGGACGGCTGATCGACGCTACAGCGCTTGCGATTACGCGTGACCCGAAAATGATGGCGACCGTGTCCCCGCAGGGGCTTGTCGTCATTCCCGCGACACCGGTATTCCGCCCTCTCTTGCACAAAATGGGGTTCTACGGGCATGTCGAAACATTCGACGGCAGCATCTATCTGGTCGGTGAATACAGGATTTCCGACGGCTGGATCGCCCTCTATACGGCCCTGAATGCGGTGGTGCTGATTGCGGCCTGGTTCATTCCGCTGCCGTTGATCATGCGGGCGGTGACCGAGCAGGGGGCCGCCTATAGCGACCTGTTCACGCGGCCCGGCGAATTTTTCGCTGTCGTGCTATTCGTGATCCTGGTCCTGTTCGTCATGTCCGTGTTGAGCGGCGCGCTGTTCCTGTGCCTCCGCTGCTTGGGATTCATCAACCGGCTGCTGAATCTGCCCGAACGGCGCGAACTTGCGGGCTTTCTGACGCAATTCCGTATCTGATACGCGGGTCCCGGCCGTTATCCCAGCCGGTAGGCTTTCGTCGCGGTCCCGCTGAACAGCGCCGTCTTCTCGTCCGCCGAACAGCCGGCCGCGATCTGCTTGAAGGCGTTCCACAGTGCGGCATAGGTGACGCCCATTTTCTCCACCGGGAAGTTGCTTTCGAAGGTGCAGCGCTCGGCGCCGAACATTTCTATGGTCGGTTCGATCCATGGACCCCACAGTTCCGCGAGTTCCTGCGAAGACACCGGCCGCGCGGCCGTGTGGTAATCGAAGGCCGCCAACCGCATCAGCATGCCGCCCAGCTTCATCGTGACATTGGGACAGGTCGCCAGCGCCGCCATGCCCGCCTTCCAGACCGGGAAGACCTCGTCCGTCTTGCCGGTATAGGGGCCGTAACCCAGCGGTCCGCCGGTATGGTTGACGATGATATTGGCGTTCGGATGGGCGCGGGCGAGGTCGGTTATTTCGCCTAGCTGGGTGAAATACGCCCAGGCGTCGAGCGACAGGCCCAGTGATGTCAACACCCTGAAACCGCTGCGAAAATCGTTGCGTGCGTACAGGCCCGAACCCGTATCCGCATGGTGGCTGTTGCCCACGACCGGGTCTTCATGCCAGTTGGCCGCGTGGCGCACCCCGCGAAAGCGCCCGCCCCCGAGTTGGATCATGGCTTCCAGCGGTTCGCGCGCGTCTTCGCCGCGGGTCAGGTCGGTGAATCCGACG
>CAXBEC010000280.1:0-4825 GCA_963974145.1 uncultured Alphaproteobacteria bacterium
ATCTGATCGACCAGTGGCAGGGGGTTGTCTCGTTTGATGTTGACCAGGCTCATATTTTCCTCACTTCCGGCTGGCTCGGTAAAGCTGAACTGTCAGGGTATGTTGACCGGTACAGAAAAGAGAATAGCCACAGTACACACCTTAAAATAAACAGACAAACTGTATCTGTATGTCAGGTAAATTGTCAGTAAATGTATTGGTGTTGATCATTCAAACCGAAAAGGAGAAATACCATGCCACTCGTTGATGTTCAGGTAATCGAAGGTGTGTTCGACAACCACCAGAAGGCGGAAATGATCCGCAAGGTAACGGATGCGATGGTTTCGATCGAAGGTGAAAACATGCGTGGTGTGACCTGGGTTCGCGTGCAGGAAGTCAAAAGCGGACAATGGGGGATCGGCGGTACACCGCTGACGGCGGAAGCCGTTCGGTCTATGGCGGCCGGTGACGCCGACTAGTCATTCGGAAAGGGCGGGAGTGGCCGGGGTGAAGCTCCCGGCTGTTTCCCGCTTTTGCGACGGCCGGCACAGGAATAGTGCCGGTAGACTGAAGCAGAACCTGACGGGAGTTTTGGCAATGCCGGATTTCAAATTTCAGGACCATACCATCCATTACGAATGTACCGGCAGGGGAGAACCTGTCGTCCTGCTGCATTGTGGCGGTAGTTCCGCGCGCCAATGGGAGAAGATTTCAGCGGCGCTGGGCAATCGCTATTGCCTTATCGCACCGGATTTCTATGGCTTCGGGGAAAGCTCGCGATGGCGTGGTGAAACCCTGCTATCACATGATGATCAGGCGGCACTGGTGGCCGAGGTCATGAACCGGGAGGGCGTTGTCGATGCTTCAATCGTTGGCCACTCCTATGGCGGGGCCTGTGCGGTGCGGCTCAAAATTCTGTATCCGCATCTGGTTCGCAGTCTCGTGCTGATCGAACCGGTTCTCACGAACCTGATCCGGGAGGCCGGTGAGCCGGCGTTGCATGCGGAAGGGTTCGAGATTGCCCACCGGTTCCTCGAACTGGCGGCGGACGGGCGCGACGAGGACGCCTGGCGCGAATTCATCGATCACCACAATGCGCCGGGAACATGGGCGGCGCTCTCCGAAAGGGCGAAGGCCCGCTTCCTCTCACAGACGCCTTCAACGGCCGACGGATTTCACTCCAATCTCGGGAACACGACGACACTGGCGGATTGCCGCCGCTTCGATATACCGGTCACGGTTTTATGCAGCGAGACGACAGCGCCCTATAACCGCCGCGTTACCGAAATTCTGCGCAACGAAATTCCACGTGCCGAATGGAGAGAAATCGCCGGCGCCGGGCATATGTCGCCGTTGACCCATCCCGAAGCGGTTGCCCGGCTGATTGAGGCACATCTGCAAGAACAGGTTATCGCCGCAGGCTGAATGCTGAAAACGGGCGTCGCCAACCGGACGACAGGGTGTATTCAGATTACCGGCCCAGCGTTGCGGTAATGACTTCGGCCAGATCGTTCCGGCGGTAGGGTTTGGCCAATGTCAGCGCGTCAAATGCCTCCGTTTCGGCGACTGCGGATTTGTCGCCGCCATAGCCTGTCGCGAACAGTATTTTCAGTTCGGGGCGCCGCTTTTTAACCTCGGCGGCCAGTTCGGCGCCGTTCAATCCGCCCGGCATGACGATATCGGTAAACAGCAGATCGACGGTGTCGGCTGCTTCCAGTGCCGTCAGGGCTGATGGTCCGTCCGCGGCCTCTATCACTTCATAGCCAAGGCTTTGGAGAATTTTGCGGGCGATGGCGCGGACGTCGGGTTCGTCATCGACCAGCAGAACCGTAGCGCGATGATGCGTGAGTTCCGCTGTTTTGTTGGTTTTCGCCACCGGTATCGCCGTCGCCGCAGCGCGTGGCAGGTACAATGCGACGGATGTTCCCTCTCCGGGCTGGCTGACGACGCGCAGATAGCCGCCAGACTGCTTCACAAAACCGTAAACCATGGACAGGCCGAGGCCGCTGCCTTTGCCGACGTCCTTGGTGGTAAAGAACGGTTCGAACACATGTTCGAGAATATTCTGCTCCATGCCGCAGCCCGTGTCCGAAACGGCCATTCTGACATAATCGCCCGGGACAAAATTTTCGTCGGGTATCCCGAACGACTCGTCGAGTGTTACGTTCCCGAGTTCTATGTTCAGGGTTCCGCCGTCCGGCATGGCGTCAGCGGCGTTGATCACCAGATTGAGGAGCGCATTCTGGACCTGAGCTGCATCTGTTTCGCAGGGCCAGAGGTCCTCGGCTTGTTCAATGACAAAGTCGATATCGTCATCAAGGGTCCGGCTTATCAGCTCCCGCATTTCCGCCACGATTTTGGCAAGGACAACCGACGTACGGTGCAGGTCCTGCTGGCGGGAGAAGGAGAGAAGCTGATGGGTCAGTTTTCCACCGCGTTCGACCGCCCGGATAGCGGTCTCCGCGACATCTGAAAGATCGGGCCGGTCGCCAAGCGCATCGGCCAACAGTTCGAGATTGCCCAGAACGGTTGTCAGCAGGTTGTTGAAGTCGTGGGCCACGCCGCCGGTCAATTGGCCAATGGCTTCCATTTTCTGGGCCTGGCGCAGTTGTTCTTCGGTGTGTTTCATCGCCGTGATGTCCTGCACCATGGCAAGAAGCCCGGTGATTTGCCCGTCGTCATCAATATTTGGGACAAACACAGCGCGCACCTTGCGCATCACGCCATCCGGGTACCGCGTTTCGCGCTCCTGGTCATACATGTCGATCCGCCTGGAAAATATATCGTTCCAGATTTTGCGCCACTGCGCCGTATCGCTAACGAAAACGTCCTCCACGCTTTTGCCCAGCAATTGTTCAGCCGGTTTTCCGTACCATTGTTCCGCGGTACGGTTGACGAAAACATAGCGGCTGTCGGTATCTATATAAGCGACTAATACCGGGAGCGCGTTGATGACGAGGCGGAGCTGTGCGCTGCTTTCGAGAGAGGCTTTCTCCGCCTGTGTGCGTTCGGCGATCTCGGCGCGAAGTTGTTCGTTCAAAGCCGCAAGGTCGCGCGATTGCTGTATGCGCCGGGAGAAGCGCATGACAATAAATACGATCGTCAGGCTGAAAATTAGCTGTATGGCCAGGGCAGTCATCATTTGCTGCCACTGCCGGTGTATCGCCGCCTGCTCCACCGTTGTATCGAAGCCGATTGAGACGGTACCGATTTTCAGACTGTCGCGTATTATATCCTCGACTAGAATCAGATTTGGCGCGGCGGCATTCTCACGGGCCGCTGTCAGGAATTCTCCCTGTGCGACCGACGAAATTTTGACGGTCAAAACGCGCCCATCCCGCATTATGGTCTCAAGGAGTGGCTTTCCCATGTCTGGGACAAGGTTCCAGACCGGTTCCCGCATGCCGTTTGCCAGAACGCCGGTGATCCGCCCAAGCTCAAACCTCAGGCCCTTGGCGAGCGACTGTTTCTGCAGGTGGAATGTATACCAGCTGGATCCGATGATCGGTCCGGCGAGGCCGAGGATCAGGACCAGAGGAATCAGTATTCTCTTGAACGCGAATGACGGCTGTGCCGCGCTGGTCATGTGCGGGGCGTCCACAGCTATAGGACTTGCGGATGTAGAGGGTACGGCGGTCATGGCTATTGTGCTGACGGCCTGATGTCGAGCAGTTCATCGAAACTTACGTTGAAGCGTTTTCGGTATAATTTTCCGACGAAACCTTCCGCGATCAATGTGGCGATCGCGGTATCGATTTTTGAATGCAGAACGCTCTTGTCTTTTCTGAATGACACATACAGCCGGTCAAATGAATGGGAGGGCAGGAGCGGTCGGATTTTCAAGCCGTTTTCGCGCGCGAACTCACTTGTGCTGATGAAGTCCGCGATGATGGTATCCACGCGATTGAAGGCGAGCTTCCTGACGTTGACGGGGTCGTCCACGGAATATTCTATTTCATAGTGCGGCGAACGAAGCGTATCCGCCAGCGCGTCCGGATAAACATAACCGTGAACCAGTCCGATTTTGTGTTTCGCCAATAGCGTAAGGTCGAAGGACTGCACGGCATCGTCCTCCCGGACCCAGAATGTATTGGTATAGACGCTGAAGCTGGTCGGTCCCTGCAGAAATTCGTCTCGTTTTGCAGCATCGATAACCGCGTCCAGTATCCCGTCGCGGACGCCCTGCAGACAACGGTTCCATGGCAGTTCCTGGAACGAGGCCCGCAGCCCTGAACGTCTGGTGGCCTCCTGCAATATCTCGATGGAGATTCCGCGTGGTTCGCCGTCAACCATCACCGTATAGGGAGGCCATTCATTAAAGCAGAACCGCACCATGCCATCTTCGGCCGATCCCGGTCGGATGGCGAACAAACCCAACAGGAGCCAGACAACGGCCGCCCGCATTAATCCGGACCGGTTTCGCTTCAGGACCTGATGGAACGATTTTCCCATGTTCTCCGATTGCATGCGTCCGAATTGAATTTCGTCGATACCAACCTTCTTCTCAAGCCGGCAAGGCAATTTAAACAATCAGGGTAAACAGGATGTTAAGAGTTTTTAGAACGTCGTTCCTTCGACGGTCGCAATTTGCGTCGGTCCGGCGCGTGACCGGGGCCCGACCTAGCCCGTAATTCCGATCTGCCAGGGAACGAATTCGTGGCGCCCGAGGTCCAGCACCTCGCTTTTCGTCTCGCCGCCGGACGCCACATGCAGGAAATACTCGAAGATGCGCTGGCCGACGTCTTCCAGCGTTGCGTCGCCCTCCAGGATATCGCCGCAATTGACGTCCATGTCCTCTTCCATGTGCAGGTACATCGGCGTGTTGGTCGCCAGCTTGATCGACGGG
>CAXBEC010000281.1:0-4803 GCA_963974145.1 uncultured Alphaproteobacteria bacterium
CGACCTTTTCCGCGGGATCGACCGGCAACGGCGCGTCAGCGGCCGCCGTGCGCGGATTGAGCGCTTTTTCACGAAGCGTATCGAACAGTTTACTCATCACTTCTCCTACTCTTGAAGCCGTGCTCGCCAGAGGCAACATATGCCCGGCAAGGAGAAAACGCCAATATGAACTACGCCAAGACTGCCATATTGCTCGCCGCGATGACGGCGCTGTTCCTCGGCTGCGGTTACATGATCGCGGGCGAAGGCGGCATGATTATCGCCCTGCTGATCGCATTGGGGATGAATTTCTTCGCCTACTGGAATTCCGACACGATGTTGCTGGGCATGTATGGCGCAACGCAGGTCGACGAACGTTCGGCCCCCGCGCTCTATGGCACGGTCGCGCAACTGGCGCGGGCCGCGGAACTGCCCATGCCCAAGGTGTTCATCATCGAAAACCCGCAGCCCAACGCCTTCGCCACCGGCCGCAACCCGGAAAACGCCTCCGTCGCGGCAACGAGTGGCCTGTTGCGCCTGCTGAGCCATGAGGAAGTGGCCGGTGTCATGGCCCATGAACTTGCCCATGTGAAGAACCGCGATACGCTGATCATGACGATCACCGCGACCATAGCGGGCGCGCTGTCGATGCTGGCCAGTTTCGCCATGTTCTTCGGCAATAACCGCAACAATCCGCTGGGCATCGTCGGCGTCATTCTTGTCGCGATCCTGGCGCCGATCGGCGCATCCATCGTTCAGATGGCGATCAGCCGCAGCCGCGAATACGAGGCGGACCGGATCGGCGCGGAAATCTGCGGCCGGCCGTTATGGCTCGCATCCGCCCTGGAAAAACTGCAACACGGCGCCGAACGCATCGACAATGAAGCGGCGGAACGCAACCCGGCGACGGCGCATCTGTTCATTATCAACCCGTTGCACGCCCATGCCGCCGACAGCCTGTTTTCAACCCATCCCAGCACGGCGAACCGGGTGCGGCAATTGCGCGAAATGGCCGGTGTCCCTGGGCCTAAACCTATCAATCTTGAATTGCCCTGACGCGAACGGCGGGATAGGACTGATGGTGTGAACAAACTTGATCCCCGCACCGCCGCGTTCGAACTGCTGCTGGCCATCCTGTATGACAAGCGGCCGCTCGACGACGCACTGGCGACCCATCCCAAGCTGAAGGGCATGGCCCCGCGCGACCGTGCGCTGGCGCGGCTGCTGACCGCGACTGTTTTGCGGCGCATGCCGGAACTGGACGCCATCATCGCGCCGCTGCTGAACAAGCCGCTGCGCGGGCAGGCGCGCAAGGTGCAGAATCTGCTGCGGCTCGGCGCGGCGCAGTTCATCTTTCTGGATACCCCCGCGCATGCGGTGGTCGCCACCACGGTTGCCGCCGCACAGGCCAGCGGACAGCGCGCCTATAAGGGCCTGATCAATGCCGTATTGCGCCGCCTGACCCGCGAAGGCGCCATCCGCGCCGACAACCCGGCCCAGCGTAATGCGCCGGAATGGATGTGGGAAAGCTGGCTGGCGGCCTATGGCCACGAAACCGCAACGGCCATCGCCGAGGCGCATCTCGGTGAAGCACCGCTCGACATCACCGTCAAATCCGATCCTGAACTCTGGGCGGAACGGCTGGAGGCCGAATTGCTGCCGACCGGCTCCCTGCGCCGGGCCGCCGGCGGCGATATCCGCGACCTGCCGGGTTTCAAGGAAGGCGCCTGGTGGGTGCAGGATGCCGCCGCCGCCCTGCCCGCCAGACTGCTGCGCCCGGCCCCCGGCCAGACAATTGTCGACCTGTGCGCGGCACCCGGCGGCAAGACCGCGCAGCTGGCCGCCGCGGGCGCGGAGGTCCATGCCGTGGATATTTCCGAAAAGCGGATGAAGCAGGTCGCCGAAAACATGCAGCGGATGCAGCTCAGCGGGCATCTGACGACCGCCGACGCGACCGACTGGATGCCGCCGGAACCGGTCGATGCGGTCCTGCTGGACGCGCCGTGTTCCGGCACCGGCACGATCCGCCGCCATCCGGATATCGCGCGGCTGAAACAGCCCGGCGATATAGACCGGATGGTCCATATTCAGGACAGGCTGCTGGCCCATTGCGCCGATATGCTGCGCCCCGGCGGTGTGCTGGTCTACGCCACCTGTTCGCTGCAGCCCGAGGAAGGCGCGGACCGAATCGAAAAGCTGCTGGCGGATAGCGCACCGCTGACGCGCGAACCCGTGACGGCGGTGGAAATACCGTCACTCGAATCGGCGATTACGGCCGCGGGCGACGTCCGCACGCTGCCGTCCCACTGGGCGGAACGCGGCGGGATCGACGGTTTTTTCATTGCCCGCCTGCGGCGAAACTGACCCTGCCCCGATTGCGGCTTGCGCGGATTTGGGGAATTCACTAGGAACAGTGTATGCAGCAAAATGTCAGAATTTCTCCCTCGATCCTGTCGGCGGACTTCGCAAAGCTTGGCAAGGAAGTGCGCGCTATCGACGAAGCCGGCGCTGATTTCATCCATATCGATGTCATGGACGGGCATTTTGTCCCCAACCTCACGATCGGCCCGGACGTGGTGAAGGCCCTGCGGCCGCACAGCGACAAGCCGTTCGACGTGCATCTGATGATTTCACCGGTCGACCCGTATCTGGAAGCCTTCGCCGGCGCCGGCGCGAATATACTGACCGTGCACCCCGAAGCGGGGGCGCATTTGCACCGCACCATCCAGGTCATCAAGGGTCTCGGCTGCAAGGCGGGCGTCGCGCTCAACCCGGCGACACCGGTCAGCGTGCTGGACCACCTGCTGGGCGATATCGACCTGGTGCTGGTGATGAGCGTCAATCCCGGTTTCGGCGGCCAGAAATTCATCGCGTCGCAATGCGACAAGATCCGGGAAATCCGGCGCCGTATCAATGAAAGCGGCCGCACCATCGACCTGGAAGTCGACGGCGGCGTCAATGATGAAACCGTCGCCGATGTGGTTGCCGCCGGAGCGGACCTGCTGGTCGCCGGTACCGCTGCCTTCAGGGGCGGCCCAAACGCCTATGCCGACAATATCCGCCGCCTCAAGGGTCAGAACCGACCGGTGTAATGATGAGCCAAACGCTGCGCGGCAAATCTGCCTGGTCTCCGTTTCAGCGCCGCTTGTACGGCACGTTATTCGCGACGCCCCTTTATGGCGTAACCCTGCTGCATCGCAGCCCGGTGCAGATGGCGAATGTACCGCCGGATACCTGGCCTGGCGACGCCAACCGGGGCGCAGCCATTCTGGGCGGCACCTTCACCCTCGCTGGCATTCTTGTGCGGCCGGAGCTGTCGCCCTGGGATGAAACCCAGGCCGATCCGTCCTGGCGCGAAGCCCTGCATGAATTCCTGTGGCTGCGCGACCTGCGTGCACTGGGCGGCGATGACGCCCGCCGCTGCGCCCGCAACCTGACCGAAGAATGGCTCGAACGGCACGAATCATGTTCCGGTCCGGCCTGGCGCGCAGATGTGGTTGGCCGACGGCTGACCGCCTGGGCGACGCATTACAAACTGTTCTTCGCCAGCGCCCCGGATGAATTCCGGTTGCAACTGTTGTCCAGCATGGCGCGGCAGGCGCGTCATCTCGGCCGGGTCGCCGCGCGGGAAACAGACGGGTTACGGCGCCTCGCCGCCATCAAGGGGTTGCTCTATGCCGGCATGTGCCTGCCGGGCGAAATGCCGCTGTTCGCCCGGGCCATTCGGCTGCTGGAGGACGAACTGGCGCGGCAGATCAACGACGATGGCAGTCATATCGAACGCAGCCCTGCGGGACAGCTTGTCCTGCTGCGTGACCTGGTCGACATGCGTGCGGCGTTGAGCGCCGCTCGTCAGGAACCCATGGCACCGCTGGGCGACGCTATCGGCCGTGTCGCCGCCCTGCTGCGCTTTTTCCGCCATGGCGATGGTGGGCTTGCCGCGTTCAACGGCGGCGGCGAAAGCGATCCGACGATCATCGACCTCGTCCTGGCGCAGGCGGATGCCCGCGAGCGACCGGCAAAGAGCGCACCGCACAGCGGGTATGAACGCCTGTCCGCCGGCAAGCTGCTTGCCATTGCTGACACGGGCACCCCGGCGCCGCCGGGCCTTGACCGCCAGGCCCATGCCGGCACGCTCTCGTTTGAGGCAAGTTACGGCAAGGAACGGCTGATCGTGAATTGCGGCGCGTCACTGGCCAGCGGCCCGGACTGGCGACAGGCCGCGCGCGCCACGGCGGCGCATTCCACCCTGTCCATCGAGGACATGAATTCTAGCGAAATCAAGCCAAACGGGTCGCTGGGCCGCCGCCCGGAACATGTCACTGTCGAACGCGAACAGACCGACGGCAATGTCTGGTTGTCAATGAGCCATGATGGCTACGCGGCGCCATTCGGGCTGATCCATCGCCGCCGGATTTACATGGCGGCGTCGGGTGACGAGCTCCGCGGCGAGGACAGCCTGATTCCGGCCGAACGCCAACTGGCGGAAGGCACCGCCGGCGAACCCGACAACCGCGCCTTCGTCATTCGTTTCCATCTTCATCCGGCCGCGCGTGCCTCGCTGGCGCAGGACGGCACCGCCGCATTCGTGCGCCTGTCGAGCGGTGTCGGCTGGCGGCTGCGGGTTGGCGGCGCGAAGGTCGACCTGGCGGAAAGCATGTATTTCGGCGGCAACGAAGCGCGGCGGACGCAACAAATCGTGCTGTCGGGACGAACGGGCGCGGGCCCGACGACGGTCAAATGGGCATTGCGCCGGGAGGGCGGCAAATAGTGACGGGAGCTTCGGACATGCAGGCGATGCTGTTCGACTCCGCCCACCGTCCC
>CAXBEC010000282.1:0-4788 GCA_963974145.1 uncultured Alphaproteobacteria bacterium
GAAGCTGGTCATCATCACCGGCCGGAACCGCAACCGCGCGCCGGCAATCGCAGAGTCCAGGATGGATTGTCCCGCGGCGCGCTGTTGCAGCGAGAATTCGGTCATCAGGATCGAGTTCTTGGCCGCCAGCGCGATGAGCACGACGATGCCGATCTGGGCATAGAGCACGAAGCTCTGCTCCATGATCCACAGCGCCATCATGGCGCCCAGCACCGCGACGGTGACCGACAGCAGCACCGGAATGGGGACGTTCCAGCTTTCATACAGGGCGACGAGGAACAGGAAGGCGAAAACGACCGCCAGGCCGATCACGATCGGGGTCTGGCCCGCCGACAGTTGCTGTTCCAGCGCCTGCCCGGTCCATTCAAAGCCGTAGCCGGCGGGCAGGGTGCTCGCGGACAGGTCCTGCATCGCGGCAATGGCATCGCCTTCACCCTGGCCCGGCGCGGGGCTGCCATTGATCGAAATCGCCCGGTAGGTGTTGTAGCGCACCACCGTACGCGGTCCCACATCCAGCGAGGCCCGCGCCAGCGAGGACATCGGGATCATCTCGCCGTCCTTGTTGCGGACCTGGATCTCGTAGATGCTCTCAATCGAGGCGCGGCTTTCCTTCTCCGCCTGCAGGCGCACCGTCCAGGTGCGGCCGAACATGTTGAAGTCGTTTATGTAGTAACTGCCAAGGCTGGCCTGCAGCGCGGCGAAGACGTCGGCGAGATTGATCCCCAGGACCTGCACTTTGTCGCGGTCGATATCCAGTTTGACCTGCGGGGTGGAGGCCTCGAAAGTCGAGAAGACACGCGCCAGTTCGGGCCGCTGGTTGGCGGCGACGACGAGGCCGCGCATGGTCGCGGCGATGGCGGTGGGTTCCTGCCCTTCCAGCCCTTCGAGGATGTATTCGAAGCCGCCGGCCTGGCCGATGCCGGAAATCGCCGGCGGGTTGAGCGCGAGGAAGAACCCGTCCGGGATCTGCGATAGTGCGCCAAAAAGCCGTCCGGCAACGACGCTGGCATGCATGTCGGGCGCAGTGCGTTCCTCATAGGGTTTCAGCCGCACGAAGGTGACGCCGGCGCTGGATGACGAACCGCCGCCCAGGAAGTCTAGCCCCAGGATGGTGATCGCGCCGTCCACGGCGGGATCGGCGTTGATGATCGCTTCTGCCTTCTTGGCCGCCGCATCGGTGCGGTTCAGCGACGCGCCCGGCGGCAGGTTGAAGATGGCGATCAGGTAGCCCTTGTCTTCCGCCGGCAGGAACCCGGCCGGGGTGCGCAGGAAGATCGCGTAGATCGCGACCGTTACCAGCACGACAACGGCCAGCCCCATGATGGCGAACTTGACGAGGCGGCTCACCACGCTGGCGTAGCCGTCGGCGATGCGGTTGATCGCCCCGGTGATACGCTTCATCGGCCCGATCGGATGGCCCGGCTTCAGGAACATTGCGCAGAGCGCCGGCGACAGGGTCAAGGCGTTGATCGCGGAAATTACCATGGCGGCGGAAATCGTGATCGCGAACTGGCGGAACAGCACACCCGTGCTGCCGGGCAGGAAGGCGACGGGGACGAAGACCGACAGCAGCACCAGCGTGATGGCGATGACCGGTCCGGCAATTTCGCCCATCGCCTTGCGGGTGGCTTCGGCCGGGGTCAGTTCCGGTTCTGCCTCCATCACGCGTTCGACGTTTTCCACCACGATGATCGCGTCGTCCACGACAATGCCGATGGCCAGCACCAGCGCCAGCAGGGTGATCGTATTGGCGGTATAGCCGAAGGCGAGCAGCACCGCGAAGGTACCGATCACGGCGACCGGCACGGCAACCAGCGGAATGATCGTCGGCCGCAAGCGGCCCAGAAAGACGAAGACAACAAGCGCGACCAGGGCGAAGGCCTCAAGCAGCGTCATCACCACCTTGTCCATCATCGACGAGACGAAGGCGGCGGTATTGTAGATATAGGAGAAGTCGACGCTGGCTGGAAAGCGCGGGCGCAGTTCCTCCAGCCGCTCGGCGACGGCCTCGGCAACGGCGACGGCGTTGCCGCCGGGTGCCAGGTAGATGCCGACGGGTGCGGCCGGGCGGCCCCGGTAGCGCGCCACGGTGTCGAAGCTGGCGGCCTGCAGTTCGATCCGCGCGACATCGCGCAGCCGCACGACGGAGCCGCCGCTTTCGCTGCGCAGGATGATCGCGCCGAACTCCTCGGCGGAGGAAAGCCGCCCCTTGGTCGTGACGGTCAGTTGCAGGCGCTGGTCGTCGCTCAGCGGTGCGGCGCCGATCCGGCCCGCCGCCGCCTGAACGTTCTGCGATTCGACTGCGGAAATGATGTCGTTCGGCGTCATGCCGAAGCTGACCAGTTTCTTCGGGTCGATCCAGATCCGCATGGAATAGTCGCGCGCGCCGAAAATCGACGCGTCGCCCACACCGGGCACCCGTTTGAGTTCGTTCAGAATGTTCAGGGTCACGAAGTTGCTCAGATAGAGCTGGTCGTGGCTGTCGTCGCTGGAATGGAACATGAAGACCTGCAGCAGGTCGGTGGAGACCTTCTGGATCGTCAGCCCGGTATTGCGGACCTCCTGCGGCAGTTTGGACAGCGCCTGGTTGGCCCGGTTCTGGACGTTGACGGTGGCGATGTCCGGGTCGGTGTCCAGGTCGAACGTGACGTTCAGCGTGTAGGACCCGTCATTCGCCGAGGTCGATTTCATATAGGTCATGCCGCTGACGCCGTTGATGGCGTTCTCCAGCGGCTGGGCGACGCTTTCCTCCACGGTTTTCGCGTCCGCGCCGGTATAGGTCGCGGTGACCCGGACCGTGGGCGGGGCGATGTTGGGGTACTGCGCCACGGGAATGACGAGGATGGCGACCAGCCCCGCCAGGGTGATGACCAGCGAGACGACCATTGCCAGTCGTGGCCGGCGGATGAAGATGTCAAAGATCATGATGGCGGCCTATCGGGCCGGGCTGGAGGTCTGGGTGTCGGGGTTCTCGGCCTGCGACGCGGCGACGACGATGCCGGGCCGCACTTTCTGATGGCCGCTGACGATCACACTGTCTCCTTCGGCCAGGCCGGATTTCACCACGATCAGCGGCCCGCGCTGTTCGCCGACCACGATGCGGCGGATCGCGACCTTGCTTTCGGCGTCGACGCCCAGGACATAGGGACCCTGCTGGTCCAGCAGGATGGCGGACTGGGACACGACAAGCCGCCGTTCGGGCTGTTTCGTGACAACCATGACCGTGACCAGTTGCTGGTCGACCAGCAGGCGCTGGGGATTGGGGATACTGGCGCGGACCATGACGGAATCGGTGGAGGAGGTTGATTCCACATCGGCGAAGCGGATCTGCCCTTCCTGGTCATAGAGCGTGTCATCGGCGAGGCGCAGCCGGACGAAGACGCTGTCGGGATCGATGCCTTCCTTGCGCACTTCCAGCAGCAGCCATTGCGGTACCGGAAAGGTCACATACATGGGGTCCTGCGCCACCAGCGTGACCAGCGGATTGCTGTCGATGCTGACCAGGTTGCCGACGGAATAGGTGGCGCGACCGACCCGGCCATCGATGGGCGCGGTGATGCGGGTGTAGCCGAGATTGAGCTGGGCGGATTTCAGCGCCGCCTGCTGTGCCTGTACGGCGGCTTCGGCCTGGCTGAGCTGGGTTTGCGCCGTGTCCAGTGCGGCCCGGGAGGCCGTGTTGCTTTTGGCGAGGGCGGAGGTCCGGTCATAGGTCTGCCGCGCCAGAACCAGTGCGGCCTTGGCGTTGGCCAGGGTCGCGTCAGCCTGCGCAACGGCAACCTCATACGGGTCCCGTTCGATTTCGAACAGCAACTGCCCCTTCGTGATCTCCGCGCCTTCCTCGAAATTGCGCTTCTTCAGGAAGCCCTGCACGCGGGCGCGGATCTGTACCTTCTCGATGGCCTCGATGCGGCCGGTAAAGGTGCGTTCCTCGGTCACGTCTTTCAGTTGCACCGGCTCAACGATAACGGCGGGCGGGGCCGGGGCCTGTCCCTGCGCTGCGGGGGTATCGGAATCGCAACCGGCAAGCAGCAAGGCCGCCAGCCGGCCGGCGCCGCGAAGGAAAGGATAGGTCATGACGCTCCGTCGATCTTATTGTTTTTGCAGTTGCGAACAGACGTAGCGTGTTATGATAAAAATTGCACCTAAAAATGAAGGTAACGGGTATCACTTTATCGATACCGCACTGCGGTATATTGACCTGCACCCTGCGGGGTTCACGGGGCCGTTTCGGCCCCGTGAAGGAAACCGCGCACGATTACAGTGCCTTGATGACCGCCATCACGAGTTTGCCGTCGACCTTGACCGGTCCGTCTTCCTTGGCGCCGAGGGTATATTCGAAGATGCCGGTCTTCATGCCGCCATTTTCGCCATGCAGCATCAGCATCAGCATCTCTCCTTCTTTGACCGGTTCGGTCAGGATCGCCGTAACGTCATGGTTCGCGCCGTTTTTCAGCGGCGCATAGCCGATGACCGGGCCCGGCTTCATCGATGCGTCGGTGCGGTGAACGACCAGCCAGCCATTCGCATGCGCCATGATCTCGGAGGCGGTCACCGTGCCGCCGGAAACCGCCTGGTCCTGCGCCTTGACGGCCATGTGCATGCTGTCTGCCCAGGTCGTGCCGGACAGGAGCATCGCGCCGAGGAACCCGATTGTGGTCAGCTTGGAATTCATGATTGCATCTCCATTCGTTCAGTTGACGGGGCGGCACCGGCCGGCCTGGCCGGTGCCGCTGAATTGTCGCCCGCGCTTCTTTTGCGGGCTTGCGAGGAGATACGGGGGAATTCGGC
>CAXBEC010000283.1:0-4782 GCA_963974145.1 uncultured Alphaproteobacteria bacterium
GTTTGAATCACATTTTACTCACCTTGAGAATACCTTTTATGAGTACAGAACCTAGAGCCCGCGGCGCCGGAAAGGGCGGGGGCGGGCGTTACCGGGAATTCGGTCTAGTCAGACATCTTTGGCGCGGAAGCCTCGATCTTCGAAATCCGGTCCATGCCCTGCATCATGTCGGACATCACAAAATCACCGCGCCGGACGAGCCCGCCGCCGTTGGCGAATTTCTCGGACCAGCTGTTCATCTTGACCGACAGTCCGCACAATACGCCGCCGACCGTGGCGTGATGGCTGTGGATGAGTTTCTTCACCTTGGCGAAGGATTCCTCCGTGATGTTTTCCCACATGTTTTCGGAGTTGCGCTCGAAGCTTTCGAAGCGGCCCGTGATTGACGCGGTGATATCGGACAACTGTTCGTTGATGGAATTGATGCTGATCATCAGGCGCCGGTCATTGCGCATCTGCATGTTTTCTTTCAGCTCCTCCGTCGCTTCCGAATACAGCATGACGCGGGGAATCAACTCGTCCAGGCAATCCTTGTAATAGGCCAGCGACAGGAAAACGTCGCCGTAATCCTCCAGGAATTTCGGAACCTCAGTCAGTTCTATGTTCAGCTTTTCAGCCATCATTTTCAGGTTCTTCAGGGCGTCGTCGCGATCCGGTGACGCAAACATCGAGATCAGTTCGCCGACGTCGTCCACATTGGCTTTCGTGTCACCGTAGATCTGTTTGATCAGTGGCAAAGTAAAGGATTTCATATAGACGGTGAGTTGCGCCTTCTTCGCGTCCGACAGCGACAGCATCTTCGTATTTTCCACGTTGATGCCCAGTTTCCGGAGTTGCATGCGCAGGGTGTAGACATCGTAGCTGTGTAGCCGGGCCAGCGTCGACAGGATGATCTCGTCGGGATGCTGGGTATCGGTTGGCCAATTGAATACTGTCCCGAGTTCCTTGATTTCGACCTGGCCGCTACCCGTTTCAGGGTCGTGAAACAATTCCACCACCGTGTCCAGCCGGACATTCTTGATCAGGCGGGCGCGTTTCAGGCCGGGCGTTTCGATGGGGATCATGTGGAGCGGCAGAATGTAGAGCGAATCGGTATCCTGCTCTTCCTGCGCCGTCAACGCGTCCTGCGCTTCGGCATCCTCCGCTGCGGCTGTCGCTTCCGTTACGTGTATGGTGTCTGATGGCATGGATCTTTCCGAACGTCCATTTTGGGGGTAAATCGTGACGCCGTATTCGTCATGATACTATTCGCAGAAAGGTTCAGAAGTCGTTAAGGGTGTGCTTTTCTTGAAATTTTCGTCCGAATGAAACGTTATTAATGAACGGAAATTGTTACTGAAAAACCCGTTAAGCCATGGCCGACGCGGCGCTAACGCCTGATTTGGAGCCGTTATCAGGTCTTCCCGTCATGTCCAGGCCCTGAACCGTATCGGACATGAGAAATTCAGTCTGGCCATCAGACCGCTGCCGGTATCCTCGCCAGGGAACATTTCCACCATGCGTTCCAGGCGCGCGTTCTTGATCTGCCTCGCCCGCTTCAATGTCTGCGTATCAAGGGGTATTGTGAGTAATACGCTGAGCGGCAGGATGCGCATTGCTGCGATGTGAAAGCTCAGGCGTGCGACCGTTCTTTGTTCGCGTTCGTGGTATCCGGTACGACATCGTCACGGTCGATGTCGCTGATCAGGTCCATGCCCTGCATCATGTCGGACATGACGAAATTGGCGCGCCGCATCACGCCGCCCCCCGAACCGAACCGCGATTGCCAACCGTTCATCTTGACCGAAAGGCCACACATGACAGCGCCGATCGCAACGTGATCGGCCTGGATCGCTTTCTTTACCCTGGCAAAGGATTCGGCGTTGATATCCTCCCACAGCGATTTTGAATAATGGTCGAAGCGACTGAAGCGATTCAGCACCGCCTGGGTCACATTCGTTACCTTGTCGCATATATGCGTGATGCTGTTCGTCAGCCGCCGGTCATTGCGAAGCTGATGGTTGCCCATCAGATCGTTCATCGATTCCTCAAAGGACTGGATCTGCGGGACAAGCGTGTCCAGGCAGTCCTTGAAATAGGCGAGCGACAGATAGACGTCGCCATAATCCTCCAGGAATTTCGGAACTTCACCCAGCGATATATTCAGTTTGTCGGCCATATAGCGGAGGTTGGTCAGGGCTTCTTCCTTGTTCGGTGTCGTGAACATGCCGACAAGTTCGCTCATATCGTGGATGTTTACGTCGGTCTGGCCATAAATCCGCACGACGAGCGGCTTGATGAAGTCCGTCATATACGAAGTCAGCTCCGTCGTTTTTTCAGGCGAAAGACGCAGGGCATCATGCGATTCGATATCGATCTGCATCTCGCGGAGCTGGATCCGCAACGTGAAGATATCGAAACTTCTCATCTTCATGAGCAAACTCAGCAGTTGCTCATCGGGGTGTCTTGTATCCGACGGCCAGTTGAAGACTTCACCCAGGTCGCTGACATTGATCTGTCCGCTGCCCGCGCTCCTGTCATTGAACATTTCGATCACGCTTTCCAGCCGCACGTTCTTGATCAGCCGCGCGCGTTTGAGGCTGGGCGTCTTCAGTGGCAGCAGGTTGAGCGGCAGGATATGGAGCGAGTCCATATCGGAACGATTGGCAGTATTCTCCTGATCGACAGAATCGCCCGGTAACGATGTTACGTCTTCTGACAAGTCCTGCAGGGTCATCCCATATCACCAATACCTTGTGAATATTGCGATAAACCGGTTTGAGACGGATTCGCAATTTGGGAATGATTAGGCCGGATTGATTAACGGTCTGTCACCAAACAGGATTAACGCACAATTAAATAGTGTGTCGGATTGAATTTACGCCTTTAAGGGGTGTTAAGACTCGTGCTTCCTCAATGGGATAGAAGAACGGGCACGGCAGCGTGTTCCAGCACATGCCGCGTGACACCGCCAAGGACGATTTCGCGCATGCGTGAATGTCCGTATGCGCCCATGACCAGCAGGTCTGCGCCGGTATCGGCAATATGGTTGAGCAACACGTCGCCGATATCGATCTTGTTCGCGACGGATTGTTTCGCTGTCGCCCTGATGCCGTGCCGGGCCAGGTGATGGGTGATATCGGCCCCGGGCACATCCCCCGTCCCTTCAGCCTGTATGGACAGGACGTTGACAGTTTTGGCGCTTTCCAGAAGCGGCATGGCGTCGCCGACGGCACGCGCCGCTTCACGGCCAGCATTCCAGGCGACAACGATGTTTTCGCCGATGGTCCCGTTTACGCCGAAATAGGGGATAACGAGTACAGGGCGACCGGCCTGCAGCACCAGGTCATGGGCAAGGGTCATTTCGCCGTTGGGTGTATTCGGCGGGGGCGTCTGGCCGACAATCGTCAGGTCCGCATAGCGCGCGTGCAGCGCGATGATATCGATCGGGGCGCCACGCTCGGTAATCCAGTCGCTGCGATCGAACCATCCCGAACGCCGGGCCGCGGAATCGAAATTTTCATGCGCCTTCGCCGCCCGCGCCACATGCTGCGCCCGGATATCCGCGAGGATGTTTTCGGGAATTTCCGGTGCCGCATAGGTTGGCAGGTCGATCGTCGGTTCGACGCCGAGACCCGTTAGATGGGCGTCATGCCGCATTGCCAGTTCCAGCGCCGCGTTGACCCGGTGTTGCGACTGCTCCGAGGCAGTAACGTGAACCAGAATATTCTTCAGTGCCATGTCATACCCCCGATAGGATGTTGCGAAGGGGTGAATACTGGCAGTGGTGCGGGATCCGGGCGTTGATCTGTATCAACACCCGGTCTGATCAATATTGTTGCACATACCTAATACGGCCGGGTGCCCGCGACGGTGACGCGGTAACCGTGCCTTGTCTGCGGGAAATAATCCCACAGGGCCCGATGCTGCGCACATCTGTTGTCCCAGAAGGCAATGGATTTCGGTCGCCAGTGGAAGCGGCAGTGGAATTCAGGCGTTTCGACATGCCGGTACAGGAATTCCAGCAGTGCCTTGCTTTCCGCGGGTTTCAGCTCTTCGATCCGGGTTGTGAAATTTTCATTTACATATAGCGCCTTGCGCCCGGTTTCCGGATGGGTGCGCACCACCGGATGCACCGATTCCGGATAGGCGTCCGTGCCGTCGCGCATTTTGCCCTTGTTGCCCAGCCGGCCGAGATGGACATGGCGGGATTCATGCCGGGCATGCATCCCGTCCAGCAACGTCTTCATCGCATCCGACAGGGCGTCATAGGCGGCGTACATATTGGCGAACATGGTGTCGCCACCGGGGCTGGGCACCTCGTGCAGGTGCAGGATGCTGCCCATGGGCGGTTCCGCGTCGCAACTGACATCAGAATGCCAGTTTTCTCCCGCGATGGTTTTCGAATTTTCATCGGCATGGATGACGAGGATTTCCGGATGCCCGTCCGGTGCGGGCGCGGTCGGGTGGATATGCAAATCGCCAAACCGCCGACCGAACGCCTTGTGCTGGTCCCAGTCGATATCCTGGTCGCGGAAGAAGATCACCTGATGATCCAGCAGCGCCTGGTGGATTTCCGCAAAGGCCTTGTTGCCCAGCGGCTGCCGCAAATCGACGCCGGAAATCTCCGCACCGATTACCGGGCTGACCGGTGTTACCGTGATTGTTTCGTTTGCCACGATTTCTCCTCCCGTATCGTCATTTGCCTGCAACGGTAGCGACAATCCACGGCCGTGGCGACTCCCTCGGGCCATTTGCGCGGTACGTAAACTTTGGATAGCCTCATGCAGACTGTATTCACGC
>CAXBEC010000284.1:0-4750 GCA_963974145.1 uncultured Alphaproteobacteria bacterium
TCTGCGCAACGAGATCGAAACAAACATGCGGCAGATGGGCTGCACCAGCCTTGAGCAACTCCCGGAATTTCTCATGTGGGACGACCCGGACGACCTCCGCCGTAACAAGAACTGAACACTTATCGGCGATGAAATGCCTAGGCGCTATGTCACCACTATTATTGATTAGCGCCAGCGAACGCTGCCGCTAAAGCGATTCTGGTTATCGGACTGCCGAGGTCAAGAATGGCTGCGAATATTCGGGCTTCCATGCCGGATTTTGGTCCTGCCGCTTATAGTAAGTCTGCAGGTTTTAATCGGTGGAACTTTAGGATTTCGGAGATCGCAGGGATTTTAGCCGAACAGTGCTTACGGGTTCACGACTGAAGTGAAAAGTGTTCCGCAGGGGCTGACTCGAACAGCCGACACGCGGATTTTCAGTCTTCTGCACCGAATGTCTAGAATCCCCTTTTAACTTCTCAACAAATTGAATTTATTATCATTTTATTAGATTGAACGCCTTATAGTGCTCGGAAACAACTTGCAACGCACTGAGCACATCCCATCACGATTACACAAGTATTTCACGCCAGCCCCTTCTTCTCGGAAGTTTGAGCCTCCGGCAATCACAGTGCGGTTCTAATGTTCACCAGCAGTGGCCATGAGATAACGCAAAAGTCAGCTTGACCGCGGTCAATGAAGGCTAGCCCTAATCATGCAAGACTATCCAATGCATGGATGGCGACGGAGCCTGAGGACATGCCCGGCAAGAAAACGGGGATATCTCATCTGACCGAAAGACTGGCGGAAAACCTGCTTCGGGAGCCGTTCGAATTCCTGTCTGCCGATCATTATCGCCATCGGCTGTTTTGCGACGCGCTGGATGCCCTGGCGGCGCAGTTCACGGATCCTGTCGATCGGCCCATTGCTGTGTTGATAACTAGCTATCTTGAAGAAGATTTCGAGCAGCACCTGGATGACAGGGCGGACAGCCTGTTCCCACTCCTGTACCGCATGCCATATCTGGAAGATGAGGTCGCCGCGGTACTCCGTGTCCTCAGCGCTGAAATCGAAACCGACCGGTTGCTGAGCCTGGGTCTGAAGGAGTGCTTGCAGGAATTCGCGCTGACGGGGCAGATCGGAAACCGGGGCCGGTTTGAAAAACTGGTCGCCGCCTACACAGAAGCGCAACGCCGGCACATGACCCTGGAAACCAGGATTATACTGCCAGCCGCAAAAAGGCTGCTAACAGACTCGGAAATTCAGCGATTCGGCCGCGAAATGGCAGCGCGTCGCAGTATCGAATACCCCAACCTATAGCGGCGACCCGCCTTCGCACAGGCGCTGCAATGCGCTGACATCGTCAATAACGACATTGGTGCCGTCGGCCCGAACGCCGCAATGCCGCAGCTTTGCCAGGGATCGAGAGAAAGTTTCCGGCTGCATGCCCAGTTTCGCCGCGATAAGCGCCTTGTCAAAAGGCAGGGTTACCACGGCGGATTCCGATGTCGGCGGCGTCAGACGGACCAGGAACTCGGCAAGCCGTTCCGTCGACGACCGCGCGGTCAGGCGTTCGATCTGATCAGCGAAGGAGGACAGGTGCCCGGTCATGCAGATCATGACATTGTCCATCAACTGCTGATTGCGTCTGAATACGCGCAAAAAGGACTCACTCGGAATGACAAGAAGCCGCGCATCCGCCACAACGGCGCCGTTTACGGGATATTGACCCATCTTGATGGCTGCCGCTTCCGCAAAGGTATCACCGACGGTGAAAAGACCGATGACGCTTTCGTTCCCGTCCCTGGTTTCGCGGAACAGCTTTACCCAGCCCTCTACAACGGCATAAAACCGGGTTGCCTCATCACCTTGACTGAAGAGCAGTGTATTGCGCGGAAACCGGCGCATCGTGGACGACGCCAATGCCGTGCGAACCTCCTCGGGATCAATACCGGCGAACAACGGCATGCGATAGAGCAGGTCGAAATCAGCCGCACCGATACCCGTTCGTCTCTCGAATACGCCGGAGTCTCCGTGACTGCCCGCCCCAACCATAACCCGGCCTCCGCCCTTCTCGGTTATGTGCGACATTGCCAGTTCAAACCTGAATACAGGCAATTTCCTTAATATTCTTACAGGTCCGGAGGACGGGATCAACTACCACGAACGCTATTTCGATTGTGCCTTGATATAGGCGATGACGTCGGCACGATCTTCCGGCTTTTTCAGCCCGACAAAGGTCATTTTGTTTCCGGGAATGAATTCTTTCGGCTTCAACAGGTACTCATCCAGCTTTGCCTCATCCCAGACAATACCTGACTCCGCCATTGCCTTGGAATACTTGAACCCGGCAATGGCTCCCGCCTTGCGGCCGAAGATTCCCTGCAAATGAGGTCCGATTTTCTTCTGCGCGGGATCAAACGTATGGCAGGTCTTGCATTTGCGGAACACCTTTTCACCACTGTCGGCGTCGCCGTCGGCCCAAACCGGCACGCCATCGGTCGCCACAACCATTACCATTGCCGTCAGAAAAATCTTTGCCTTGCGCATGAAAACTCTCTCTCGTCTATGATCGCCGTTGCCTGAGCGGACGCTGCGCGCCGTCACCAACAACTCTACGGTGCCATGCCAGCCGCGGCCTTGATTTTCGTCAAGCCGGGGACCGCGTAGGGCTATACACCCAGAATCCGGTGCAACCGCGCATCCTTCGTCTGGAAGTGATCCCCGAACCAGACCCGCAGATGCTCGGACAGGGTCCCCTGATAGTCGAGATATTTTCCCGACTGGTAGGCATCCATGATGTCGCGAATATCGTCGAGCAGTGCTTCGTGATCTTCCTTATGTGCCTCCAGCTCGTCGTAATGCAGCCGCCGCATGACCTCTTCCTCCAATGCGAAATGGGCCGAAATCTTGGCATAAATTTCGCCGAAAAATGCCATCACCTCCGCCGTCGTTGCATCCGCTCCAAGTCGGTCGTGCAGTTCGTTGATGAGGTCGACCATCTCCCGGTGCTCGAAATCGATCGAGTCGATACCGATTTCAAAACTGTCTTTCCATTCCAGTAACGGCATGGCCATCGCCCCCATTAATCCAATAGCTTACCTGATGATGAACCCGCCCGCTTCTGAACGAAAATCGATGGCGATACTCTGATTGGCGGCCAGCGACATGGTGAATGTCTTTTCATAGTCGAAGCCCGTTTCCCGCTTGCTGTCCCGAAGCCGCAGGTCCAGACGGTGCGGGCCGGCGGGGATGTCGATCCGCTCATACACCTTGGACGGACCGTCGCCGGACAGCCCCGTCGGCGGCAAAGTCCGTTGATAGCGTACCGTCCCGTCAATCGTCAGCTCGACATACAGCGGTACGCGCTCGCGCTGGCAATCCATGGGCTTGCGCATGTTCGGGGCCAGCTTGGCTATTTCAGCCGACGTCCGGCGACGGCAGTCGACAAGACGTTCGCCGCCATGCTGGAAACTGAGGCGGATTCGGGCCGTATCCTCCGGGAAGGCCCGGTATGCCGGCGCCTGGGAAAAATACCCGATAATAGCAGCTGCGGCGGCATAGACTGCGGCCTGGCCGGCATATCTAAATATCCTATTCACCTGGCGAGACCTCTGTCGGCCGACCATGGACTGGGCTGCGGGGCGGGCCTTCCGGCGCCACAGATTCCTTCGTCGGCGCCGTCGCTATTTTACGCAGGCTCGCCTGAAACCCCACCAGCGCATGCTCCGCCGCTCTACGGTCCGGCGGCGCCGCCCAGTACGAGGCGAGACGATCGCGCGGCACCCGCTTGCGCAGATGCGGATCCCGCGTACCGGCAATGCGCGCCTCCATCCATTCCACGCCAAAGCGGTTACGACATCCCCCTTCCCGGCAGCCCAGCAGAAATACTCCGTCCGCATGATCCTGGCTGAGCACGAAATCAATGAAGGAAGGTGGCAGCATCGCGATGCAGGGCAGGTTCACAACCGCGGCATTTTCCACCGTCGTACGCCCCAACCGGGCGGCGTGGTCGCAGGCATAGACCATGACGCGGCCCGGTCCGGAAAGGCTTCTGCAGGCCGCTTCGGTCCGGTCCCGAACCAGACTGAGCGGCAGGTCCGGCATGTCGATCCCCGGCGACAATGCGGTAGCGCGGCGAAACGGCGTGCCGGTCGGACAGGCCCCGGCGCAGATGCCGCAGCGCACGCAAAGGTCCGGGTCGACAACGGCCTCATGTTCGAACGGCAGCCCGTCACTGCGCGGCTTCATATCTATGGCGCTGTAAGGGCAATCTGCGGCGCAGCGCGAACAGCCATTGCAGTTGGACAGGTCCACCCGGGCGGCCGCGGCCTGCCGATAGGGCGGCAGCCAGGGCATCGCGGCTAGAATGATCGTCAGCGCAACCGCCATCCCCCAGACGGCGCCATTCGACATGATTTCCATCAACGGGTAAAAGCCGGTGAAGAACCAATCCAACCCGACCACTGCCGGTACCGTTGCCAGGTCCGCCGGTGCCTGGCTCTCGGCGGGAAAGACAATCGCCAGGACCAGCAGCATGCCGAAGCTGCCGATTGCCAGCCCCCGAGACGGATTCACCCTGGCCCGGCTGACACGATTCAGATGAATCCACATCACCAGCAACAAAATCAGCGGCACCGCGACATGCAGGAAGATCATCAGCGTAAAGAACCGGTCATCCAGACTGCTGGCAGAGATAAAGTTGCGCGCAATGGCCCCGCCAAAGATCGGCAGCCAGTCAAGCCATTCCGTTGTCGCAATAGCGATGTAT
>CAXBEC010000285.1:0-4747 GCA_963974145.1 uncultured Alphaproteobacteria bacterium
ATGAAGACCCATGCCCTGATCGGTGGTGACATCCTGCGCGACTACAATTCCGAACTGATGCGCATGGCGCATTCCATCGCGCTGACCCATCACGAAAAATGGGATGGCAGTGGCTACCCCAATGGCCTCAAGGGTGAAGCAATCCCCGTTGAAGGCCGGATCAGCGCCATCTGCGATGTCTTCGACGCGCTGACATCCGTACGGCCCTATAAGAAAGCATGGCCTGTCGATGATGCGTTGGCATTCATCCGCGAGCAGTCCGGCAAGCATTTTGACCCTTTCCTGTGCGATAAATTCATCGAAATTCTGCCAAGAATTCTGGATATCCGCGCACAATACGCCGATGACGATTAACCGTCGGCGCCTGCCACCTGGTCAGCGAAAGACGATGCCGCCATCGACCTGAATGATCTGGCCGTTAATGAAACTGGCGCCGTCGCTGCACAGGAACGCGATGGCATGCGCAACCTCTTCGGGCTGACCAAAGCGCCCGAGCACCGCCTCATCGGCTGCTGAATTCCTGCGTTCCCGGATGATCCGGTCGGTCATACGGGTGACGATAATTCCCGGCGCGACCGCATTGACGTTCACGTCCGGCGCAAACTTCTTCGCCAGCGACCGGACCAGCCCGTGCAGGCCGGCCTTTGCGACACTGTAAGGGGTATAGTCGGGTGAACCGCGCCCGGCCGCGATCGAGGTCGTGAAGACCATCCGGCCCGCCTCGCCCTTTTTGCGCCTGCGGTCATAGGCAACGGCCATGTCATAGGCGGATTTCAGATTGACCTGGATCGCCCGGTCCCAGACATCCTGCACCCCCGGGTCGAACGGATCCGGCTCGAACAACCCAGCCAGATGGACCAGGCCATGCGGCACATCACCCGATGATTCAATGGCCGCCGCACAGGCTTCCGGCCCGTCCAGCGCCGAAACATGAGTGGTAACTCGCCCTTCCCCACCGCGAAGCCCCGCCGCAACCGCCGCCAACGCATCTTTGCGCGGATCGACCAGATGCACACGCGCGCCACCGGCAACCAGCAGCTTTGCGCATTCCGCTCCGATTCCGCCGGCGCCCCCGGTGACGACAATCGTCCGGCCACTGAAATCATATCGGTTCATCGCCCGCTTCTCCCTGTCACGGGTATTGCCCTCGGCGGCCCCGCATGCTTCGAATATCCCAGTCATCGGCAATGCCGTAAATGCACAAGGAGTAATCAGGCATGAATGAAGCACCGGCAAAACGGGAACTGGACGGTTCGGTCGCGGTCATCACCGGCAGCGCCAAGAACCTGGGCCGCGGCATGGCGCTTACTCTCGCCCTCGCCGGCGCCGCCATCGTCGTTAACGGGCGCAGTTCCACCGAAGCCGCGCAGTCCGTTGCGGATGAAATTATCGCGGCGGGCGGCAAGGCCATCGTCCATATGGCCGATGTCTCGCAGCCGGACGGCGCCCAGGGCGTCATTGATGCGGCGCTAGACGCCTACGGACGGCTCGATATTCTCATCAATAATGTCGGCACCCGCATCGCCAAGCCACTCGTTGAGGTCAGTTTCGAGGAATGGCGGGCCGTCCATGCCGGGACACTTGATGCCGCCTTCCTGTGCACCAGGGCGGCGATCCCCCATCTCGCGGATCACGGCCGCGGCGTCATCATCAATATCGGCGGGGTTTCCGGCCATGCGGGCGTCGCCAAGCGGTCCACGGTCGCCGCGGCAAAGGCGGGTATCGCCGGGCTGACCGCCTCGCTCGGCATCGAACTGGCGCCGCAGGACATCACCGTCAATTGCGTCGCGCCCGGCCATATCGAGCATGAAGGCGAACCGGGGCGGCTGTCGGAGCATTTCCAGCTGAAGCCGACCCCGGCGAAACATGTCGGCCAGCCGTCAGACATTGCCGACATGGTGCGGCTGCTCTGCGGGCCAAGCGGCCGCTACATCACCGGGCAGACCATTCACGTCAATGGCGGCTGGTACGTTTCCATTGCGTGACGGTCTGCGCCGGGGTCAGTGCGGTAGTCAGTCCGCCGCCTCGTTGACCAGATGCACCGTGCGCTGCGGATAGGGAATATTGATCCCCGCGGCATCGAAGCGTTCCTTGATCGCCTTGGTCAGGTCGAATTTCAGGCCCCAGTAGTCGGCGGCCTGGCACCAGACCCGGACGGTGAGGTCGACCGAATTATCACCCAGCCCGCTTACGGCCACCATCGGCGCCGGTTCGGCGAGGTGGCGGGTGTCCGCATTAATGACTTCCAGCACTTCAGCGAACGCCTTGTTGATATCGTCCTCGTAGCCGATGCCGACCGCGATATCGACACGGCGTGTCGGATGCTGGCTGAAATTGACCACCGACGATCCCCAGACCTGCCCGTTGGGCACCACGATATGCACGTTGTCCGGCGTCGCCATTTCCGTGACGAACAGGGTAATCGCCTTCACCGTGCCGGCATGGCCGCCGACATCGACATAATCGCCGATCTTGAACGGGCGGAACAGCAGCAGCATGACACCGGCGGCGACATTGCTGAGGGTACCCTGCAGCGCCAGACCGATCGCAAGACCGGCGGTACTGAGAACGACCAACAGGCTCGCCATTTCCACCCCGAACTGGGACAGCATGGCAATTACCGTGATAACCAGGATCAGGTAACGCACGGCGCTGACGGCAAAACGCCGCAATGTTTCGTCCATCTTGGATACGCGCCCGAGCCCCCGGCCCACCGAGCCCGAAATCCATCCGGCCGCCAGCCAGCCGACGACCAATATGGCAATCGCCCCGATGACATCCAGGCCATATACCGTTACGACGGCCATCGCCTCGTCGAAACCTTCGGAAATACTCTCATCCATATCGTTATCCCCTGTTCCTATAATTCCCACCGGGTTTTACCTGCCGGAAACCGTGTATCCCTAATTAAGCGGCGACTCGTTTAGGAATCCTTTATAATCCATGCATCAGCAATTTCGAGCAATTTCGGGATTCCACAGCCCATGTCCGATGCCCAGCATGATGTTTTCCACGCCGCGATCACCGCCATCGACAGCGCCAACGCGGAAGATCCGAACACCGTTCCCATCGATGGCGAGGCGCGTCCGGCGGAGCTTGTGTATTCACAGCGCATGACAGACGCGCTGGCGCAATTCGCCCCGGACGCGCCGGAACCGCTGCGGCTGGCGGCGCGGGCGCAGCACCTGCGGCGCTGGCAATTGCCCCGCCGCGACTACCCGATGGACCGCACCGGCTATCTGCGCTGGCGCACCGAACTGAAAAACCGCCATGCGAACCAGACCGCCGAAATCCTGGCCGGCTGCGGCTACGGCGACGAAACCATCGCCCGCGTCAAAAGCCTGATCCGCAAGGAACGCCCGAAAAGCGACCCCGATACCCAGACGCTGGAAGACGTGATCTGCCATGTCTTCCTGCAGTATTACCTGGCGGATTTCGCCGCCAAACACGACGACGGCAAGATCATCGACATCCTGCGCAAGACATGGGGGAAAATGTCACCGGCGGGCCAGCAGGCGGCGCTTGCGGGCGCTGGTCGCGCGGGCGCTGCAAGGCTGACGCCGCATCCGCCGTAGCTGTTTCAGAGCGCCAGCGGCTGTCCCTGCGCCACCTGTTGCGGATCGGTTTTCCAGATATCGGAACCATCCACATAGACCTCGATGCCATTGCCGTCCGGATCGGTGACATAGATCGATTTCGAGACGGTATGGTCGACAATCCGGTGCACCTTGACGCCGGCCGCCTCCAGATCCGCCTTGGCCTTCTTCAGGATTTCCAGATCATCGCCGAGCCGGAAGGCGACATGCGCCAGACCGGCGGCGTTTCCGGCCGCCGGCGGCGCATCCTCGCCGACCGATGCGATGGCGAAATCATGGTGATCGCCGAGACTGAAGAACACCATTTTCCGTTCCGGATACCGGGCACAGACCGGCAGGCCAAGAACGCCGCTGTAGAACGCCTCGGATCGTTCCAGATTACTGACCCTGAGCACAACATGACCGAGTGACTGTACTTTCATGGCACAAATCCTCCCTGCGCGAATGCCGCATCATGTTAGCGCCATTTATGCGCGCAGGCGAGCGTCAGTTGCCGAGGATGAAGGGCGCCCCGCAGGCTTCCGCCACCTCGCGCACTTCGCGCGCCAGCGTGTCGGTCATCGGGATGCCGTTCGCCATGCGCTCGATCCGGGACTTGTGCTCCGGATCGCCGGCGACGAGGACAGGCTGTGACGGGTCCAGCGGCGGCGTCGCGTGCAGCATTTCAATCAGGTCGTCCAGTTCGTCCTCGAAATCGCCGTCGTCACGGAAGGCGCGAGGATTAATCGCCAGCATGAAATGGCCGACATTGATGTATTTTTCCCGCTCGCCGGTTTTCAGGTTGTACCCGCCGATGAACGAGCCCGACAGCACGCTGGACAGGATATCGACCATCATCGCCAGCCCGTAGCCCTTGTGCGAGCCCAGTTCCCGTGTGCCGCCCAGCGGGGACAGGCGTTTCGGCGATGCGTTCAGCGCGGCCACCGGATCCGTCGTCGGCACGCCGTTTTCGTCCGATGCCCAGCCGATCGGAATTTCCTTCTCCGACCGGCCGATCAGGCCGCGCGCGCTGGCCATCGTGGAATACACGCCCGCCGCGCCGAAATGGTTGGCATTGCGCACCGTTACCGCGCCAACGCCGAACTGTTCGGCCTTTTCGCAGGCCATTTCCATGCCGCGCGTCGCCGGCACATGGCCAAGCCCGTGATCGC
>CAXBEC010000286.1:0-4732 GCA_963974145.1 uncultured Alphaproteobacteria bacterium
GGTTCAAGCCGGATGTCATAAAAAATCCGGTCATTGGCGAAGCGTTCGGCACAATCCGGGTCCGCGGCGCTGGCGGCATGGATCCGGCCCAGCGTATCGCCGACCGCCGCCGCATCGGACAACACGACACGCCCGTCGCGCAATTCATTCTTCCACAGCCGGTAGCGCAGCGGATCGAAATACTCCATCGCAAACAGGCCGGCTTCGGGGTCATGACCCAGGATTTTCGGGGCACAGGACGGTACAACCTCACGCGCTGCCTCGATCCAGGCGACTTCGGAGGCGTTGCGCGCCACCGGGGCCCGCCATTCCGCCTCCACCCGCAATTGCGCCAGTGCGCGTTTCACACAGATCAGACCCTGCGCCGTTTTCACCCGCCAGATATCGGAGGACACACCGCCGGTCAGCGGCTCGAACTCGGGCGTTTCGTCCTCCGCGACGAGTTGCATCCGCCGCAAAGCAGCCAGCAGGTCCTGGTGATTTTGTTCCACGGGGGCCCTCAGATATTCCGGTCGCGGAGTTCCTGGGCGAGTTTTTTCGATTTCTCCTGAATGGCTTCCATATGCGGATTGATCTTCAGGCCCTGTTCGAACGCCCGTAGCGCCGCCGCCTGGTCGCCAAGCTGGTCATAGATCATCCCCATACCGACAATCGCACCGAAATGCCGCGGTTCCAGCGCCAGTGTTTGCTGCACATCCGCCACCGATGCCTCGAAATTCTGCATCAGGTAATGCAGCGTCGCGCGCTTGTTCCAGGCTTCCGCCATATCCGGCGCCAGGGCGATCAGCGCATCGAAACTTTCCATCGCCAGCGGGAAATCCCGTTCCGACATCGCGACGGTCCCCTGCTTCATGAGGATATTGAGGTCTTCCGTGCCGGCCTCCATCCAGATCGACCAGATCTGCCGCTCGATTCCCTGGGCTTCGCGCGCATTGGTCGTTTTCTGAAGCTGGTCAAAAAGCGAATCGAGACGGGGATCCGTCTGCGTGGCACCGGCGGCGAATCCGCCCAGCATCACCAGTAGAACCGTCACTATTGCAAACAGGTTGCGCATGGCGGGATTATGCTTGCTTGCAAATGAATCGACAAGTATCCGCGTTCCCTTGGCGCGCGAATCTGATAATGGTCTGACCCATGTCCGATGCGGAAGCCACGTACGAGGTCCTGACGAGCCAGGATAGCCGCTGGGTGATCGAATCGATTCATCCCGGGCAACCTGCCGCAATGAGCCGAGCCCAGGCGTTACTGGCGACAAACAGGCATGCAGCGGTCCGGGTTAATCGCGTCGCCGGATCGGGGCGTGAAGAGATTGTCTTCCAGCAGGAAAACACCGGGGCAGGCAAAGCACCCGTCACAATATCATCCATCGACGACGCCGCCGTCTGCGACACGGTCACCGACCTGTCCTCGGTTGCGGCACGAAAGACGGTCGGCCGAATCCTCCGCCGCTATCTGGCAGAACGGCATATCCTCGCACTTGAACTGTTACACAATTTCAACCATTTGCGGGAACTCCAGCGATCCGACCGCATATTCGATCAGGCGATACACCGCGTCGGGTCGCTGCAGGCCCGCGCCATGGAAGAAGACGCTGGTGCGCGGGTCGACCTGTTATACCGCCTCGCGATGCAGCGGATCGACGATGCGCGCGATGCCGGAAAAACGGCGTCCTACCTGACGATGCTGAACGAAGAGGGACTGCCGGCGGCGCTGCAGGCCATCGAAGACGCCATGATCCCCGAAGCGCGGCCGTTTTTCACAAATGTCGTCCTCGCGGATTACGTGGACCAGGAGGGTGACTGGGACCGCAAACTGTCCCTCGTGCTCAACCTGATCGACAGAAACCCGGACGCCGCCGCAATAGCCCATCTCGACGGTATTTGCGCGGAGTTCATGGAAGGACCGGAATCGATCAAAGCCATTCTGGGCCCGCAACCCGACCTCGCGGCCGCCCTCCGGGCCATGATCCGGATAAGCACCGGGCGTCATGATACCGGCCGCGATGATAACGCGCCCATGGCGCGGCTCAACCGGGCGATGGCGCAATATGACATGCCCCTGACCCAAACCACCCTGATGGAGCGGGTCGAACGGGCGCTGGCCAGCACCCGGCCGCTGACGCGGGAAAACGACGCCGCCGACCGGGACGCCTTTATTGCTCTGATGGGTGAATTGACCACGCATGGCGGCCTGCTGGGCGGACCCGCAATCAGCGATGCGTTGACCCGCCGCACGCGCATTGTCCTGAAGAATGGCGAAGACGACCTTTCTGTGGACGCGGCCATCGACGGCATGCTGGAACGATTACCCAGCAACGCCGTCCGGTTGGGATATCTGCTCGACCTCAGCCGCTCCGAATTCGGCGAACGGCACAAACCCACGGTCCTGACGACGCTTCTGAGGGTTGTGGAATCCGTCAGTTCGGTTGCCAATCTGCTGCCCGCGGACAGTTCGCGGCAGGCCCTCGCGCTGGCGGTAGACGACTTGCGGCGACGGATCGGCGACGATGCGCTGGGGGCGGAAATTGGCGTCCTGCTGGCAAAGACGCTGGGCACGATCATGGATGAGGTGCCGACACCTTCCCCCGCATTCGGTCCCGCAGCCCCGTCGGCCGGAAAGGGAACATTGCCCGACATCACCGTGCCCCACCGCAAACCGAGCCGGCGAGAACTGCCGACGGGCAATATCATATTCCGCGAAGGTGACCCGGGTGACGAGGCCTATATGATTTTATCGGGCGCCATCGAAATATCGACCCGAATCGATGATACAGATACCGTTCTTGCGACATTGCGCCGGGGCGAGATTTTCGGCGAGATGGCACTGATTGACAGCCAGCCGCGCATGGCAACCGCAACAGCGATCGAGGACACGGTCCTGTCCGCGGTTCCGCAGGAAACATTCAAGAAACGCCTTCAATGGCTTGCCGAGGAAGACCGGATGATGAGCCATGTCATGGAGGTTTTTGTTGCCCGGTTGCGGCAGTTACCGCAGATTCGATAGGCGCCGGTATCCGATATTTTCAGACCGGCACTATTGAACAAGCCGTGGCGGGACAGGCCGTAACAATGACATGATGGAACAGAAGCTTCAGCAGGCGCGGGATGATGCCCGCAACCGGTTTCTGGCCGCGTGCAGCCTTGCCGGCGCATCGACCACTGCATATCGCAGCGCTGTCAGCGGCGACGACCAGGCGCCAGGATGGGTCGATATTGCACGTCTGGGCTCGCCGGATGCGCCAGCCGTCCTGATCCTGTCCTGCGGATTGCATGGCGTCGAAGGGTTCTGCGGATCGACGATCTTCACCGACTGGCTTACGGAAGGACGGCAGCACCGGCTGGCGCCGGAAACCGGTATGATATTCATCCACGCCATCCTGCCTGAAGGCGTTGGCGCCGGGGGGATGGCTGCGCCCGATACCCGGCCAGGCGCGACCTGGAGCGACAATATTCTCAACGCCGCCGCCCGACGCTTCGCCCGCTATGCCCGTTCAAAAGGCCTTTCCGGATCGGACGACACCGATGCCCGCCCCGCCGATACACGCCCCGTCTGGCTGATCGATATTTTTGCCAGCATTGCACAGGAAGCCGGCGAACACGCCCGGGACATCGGCCTGATCGAATTTCACACCAGCCTGCTGCCCGCCGGCGCGGTGAATGTTACCTCCAGCCACAAACCGGATTCCGCCGGCGACAAACGCGTCCGGGACTGGTTCGGCGAAGAAACCGCTGCCGGGCCGGACGGTCCGGCGACGCTCGACTGTTTTGCCCTGGGATTTGGCGACCGGTTGCGGGACCATGATCTGACAGCGGCCCATGCGGATTTCGGCACCTATACGACCCGGTCCATCCTGCAGCTCAATGCGCGCCGGACGGCGGCCGAACGCCGCGCCGATATCGGCAGCCTGTTCTTTCCGGACAGCGAACCCTGGCGCGACATGGTCCGCGCCGAGGGCGCGCGGATCATCGGGCTGGCACTGGACGGGCTGGCGCGAGAATGAAACCCGGTGCAAAATCGGCAACACCGACGCGGCGCATTGCCGACGATAGAAAAGCCGTCCGATCAGAACCAGGCGAGAATGCATAATGACCCAGGCCATCTACCGCAATTTCGATTCCGAGGCCCTTGAGTGGCAGTATAACCCGCGCCAGTCAGTCGCCGGCGTCGATGACATTGTCGCGGACTGGTCGTCGCTCAGTCATGCTTTCACGGCGCGCAACAAGTGCCGTCTCGATGTCGCCTATGGCAGCCGGGCGGAAGAAATTCTGGACCTGTATTTGCCCGCCGGCACGCATGTGCCGGTCATGATCTTTATTCATGGCGGATACTGGCGCGCACTCGACAAACAGCCCTTCGCCTTCATGACCGAACCCATGGTCGCCGCCGGCGCCGTGGTTGCGTCGATCAACTATACGCTTTGTCCCGCCGTGACCCTGGACGAGATTGTCCGCCAGTCGCGCGCCGCCTGCGCCTGGGTCTGGCGGAATGCAAAATCCTTCGGGGGCGACCCGGACCGGGTCCATGTCACGGGCCATTCCGCCGGCGGCCATTTGGCCGCAATGATGGCCGCGACCGACTGGCCGGGTTTCCAGGACGGGCTGCCCGCCGATCTCGTGAAAAGCGCGACGCCGCTCAGCGGAGTCTTCGACCTGGAACCGGTGCTGCATACCAGCGTCAACGCCGATGTTCGCATGGATGCGGCAATGGCGGCGCGCAACAGCCCGCAATTCCT
>CAXBEC010000287.1:0-4721 GCA_963974145.1 uncultured Alphaproteobacteria bacterium
ATAGAATACATCCTTAAAAACCTGGGGGAAGAACACGGCACGCGGTTCGAACATGAATGCTATGACATCGGCCATTTGTACAACGTCGCGCATTTCGTCGATCGCGGATTGCTGAAGCCGCCTTTCTTCATACAGTCCATCTTTGGAATCCTCGGCGGGATCGGGGCCGATACCGACAATGTCCTCTTCATGAAGCGAACCGCGGACCGGCTTTTCGGCACGGATTATGTCTGGTCCGTCCTGGCGGCGGGCAGGCACCAGATGAGCTTTGTCACCCAGGCCGCAATGCTGGGTGGCAGCGTACGCGTTGGACTGGAAGACAGCCTTTATCTGTCGAAAGGCCAGATGGCAAAGAACAACGCGGAACAGGTCGCTAAAATCCGCCGCATTCTGGAAGAACTTTCCCTTGAAATCGCGACGCCTGATGAAGCGCGGGAGATGCTACAACTCAAAGGCGGTGACGATGTCGGGTTTTGACAGCCTTTAATGCGAAATAGCGCATCGTGAGCGACCGGCGTTTCAACGGCCCTGCCAACGCCAGCTCCTGCCTGAAATGATTGTCAGGTCTAGAGATCACCGATATTGCCGTTCGCGTGCTCTGACCGTCTCAACATTAGGCCTCACGCCCGTTACAAGAGACTGTAATCGCGGGTATGCAGAGCGTGTCACATGTGTAATCATCCGTTGCATGAGCGCTACGAGAAGTGGCGCCGCGACGTTTGACTGGGAGGAATATCATGCGCGCAATCACCAGACGTACGACTCTTATGACGACCGCAGCTTTGGCGCTTACCATTGCGATACCGTCAGCGATGGCACAGGACGACAAATTTCCATCAAAAACGATTGAAATCGTAACCCATGCAAAATACGGCGGCGGGACCGATACGACCGCCCGGATGATGATGATCCGTACCCGGCGCGAACTCGGCGTCGATATGGTCGTCAACAGCCAGCAGGGCGGCGGCGCCGCGGCCATTGCCTACGCCATGGGCAAGCCGAAAGACGGCTACACCGTACTCGCCATGACGCAGACGCATTTGTACACGATCGCCCGCGGCAAGGCCGGCGTCGGTATCGATGACATCGTCGGCATCGCCCGGGCGATGGACGATCCTACCTTCATCACCGTCAACGCCAAGAGCGACATCAAGTCACTCGAAGACCTGATCGCCCGTTCGAAAGAAAAGCCGCTGAACTGGGGCATCGCCGAAATCGGCAATACCGAACATGTCGGCCTGATCCAGTTCGCGAAGCAGACCGGCATCAAATACAAGGTCGTCCCCTTCGGCAGCGGGGCGCAGATGGTGCAGGCGCTGATGTCCGGCGCGATCGACGCGACATTGCCCAATGTCAGCGAAGCCTCGACCCAGGTGATCGACGGTACCTTCCGGGCGCTGACCGTGATGGCAAAGAAGCGGTTGGCGGACTTCCCGGACGTTCCGACGACGTTCGAAAAGGGCTTTGAGGTGGCGACATCGACCACTCGCGGCTATTTCGTGCTCAAGGGTACGCCGCAGGACCGGATCGAGGCCCTGTCGGACGCCATGACCAAGGCGATGAAACATTCGACCTTCGCGGAATACCTGAAAAGTTCCGGCCTCGATCCTGCAGCCAGTGTCGCAGGCTGGCAGGAATGGAACGAAAACATCAAGGCCGAGTATGCCGTGGCACGCGAAGCCCTGGTCGAACTGGGACTTGCCAAGTAAAGGCGCGGTCCGGATATGACCGAACCCACCCAAGTGGATGCGGCAAAGACATCGGCGGCGCGGAATACATCCGCGTCGCCGTCTCTGATGCACCGCACCGACCTTGTTCTCACACTGTTAATTCTCGCGTTCTGTGGCTTTACCTGGTACGCGACGACACAGTTTGAAGAACCCTCTGCCCTGTTCCAGGACAATATCCAGCCGGAATTTTTCCCGCGGATCATGATCTGGACGATCGCACTACTGGCACTGATGCTGCCGTTCGAACATCGTGCAATCGCGAAACGCGGCGATGATATCGATGAAGAACGCAGTAGCGGCATCCCCTCGATGGTCTATATCACCTTCGGTGTGCTTTGCACGCTGCTGCTGATTGCACCCTGGCTGGGCACCCTGTTGACCATCGTCACGGCAGCGGTCGTTATTCCCCCCTTATGGGGTGAGCGACGGCTGAAACTGATCGTCCCGTTCGCGATCATTTTCCCGGCGTTTGTCACAGTATTGTTCTCCAAGGTGCTGCAGGTCTATTTCGAACCCGGATTGCTTGGCGAAACCGTCGGCTCCTGGGTCCAGTAAGCCTCTAATTTCAGGAATTCGTCATGGACGATATGCTGCTCGGCCTCTCCCTTCTGGCCGACCCCTATACCCTGGTTCTTATTGTCATTGGCGTCCTGATCGGCGTCACTATCGGGGCCCTCCCCGGCCTCAGTTCGTCAATGGCCGTCGCCCTGCTGCTGCCATTCACGATCTCGCTCGAACCGGTCCCGGCTATCGCGATGATGGCCTCACTCTACTGCGCAGGGACCTTTGGCGGATCAATTACTGCGATCCTGATCAATACCCCGGGTGCGCCACCGGCCGCCGCAACGGCGCTGGATGGCTATCCCATGGCGCAGCGCGGCGAGGCAGGCCGGGCGCTGGGACTGGCCGCGGTCACCAGTGTTATCGGCGGCGTGTTCAGCCTGATTGTGTTTCTGTTTATGGCGCCTTTACTGGCCAGGGTTGCCCTGGAATTCCGCCCGCAGGAGTATTTTGCGCTGGCGATTTTCGGTCTCTCGATGCTCGCGACCATTTCCGGCAAGTCATCGATCCGTAATCTCATCGCGGGCGCGGTTGGTGTCCTGATCAGCACGATTGGTATGCACCTGACGACCGGTGTCGAACGGTTCACCTTTGGCGTCCCCCACCTGACCGAAGGAATTGGGTTTCTGCCCGTTCTGATTGGCCTGTTCGCCATGGGCGAAATGCTGAACCAGAGCCAGGCGCTGGATGTTGTCTATGAACGGGTGAAGGCCGTAGCCATCAAGCTGCCCTCCATGGCCGATTACATCAAGGTAAAGGGAGCGGTCATCCGGTCATGCTTCATCGGGACCTTCATCGGCATCCTACCGGCGGAGGGCACCACGGTTGCCGCGCTCATGGGCTATAACGAAGCCAAGCGCTGGTCCAAGAACAAGGAAGAATTCGGCAAGGGCGCGCTGGAAGGAATCGCCGGCCCCGAAACCGCCAATAATGCGGCGACCGGCGGCGCGATGGTGCCGACCCTGGCGCTCGGCATTCCCGGCAGTGCGACCACCGCGATCATCCTCGCCGCGCTGATCATGCACGGGTTTCAACCGGGACCGAACCTGGTACGGGAAACCCCGGAATTCGTCTATGCGATCTTCGGCGCCATGCTCATCGCCAACTTCGTTTTCCTGATTGTGGGACTGGCCGGGGCGAAGCTGTTCTCGCGCGTCACGCTGATCCCGCGCACGATGCTATGGCCGGCCGTTTTCGTATTTTCAATGATCGGTTCCTACGCCCACGGGCAATCGGTGATGGATGTGTGGATCATGCTGGGTTCGGGCGCGCTCGGTTACCTGATGCTGCGTCACGGATTCGGTCCGGCGCCGCTGGTCATGGGGCTGATCCTGGGACAACTGGTCGAAGAAAACCTGTCGCAGGCGATGATCATCCTCGACAACAACCCGTTCCGGATGCTGGAAAGCCCGATTGTCGTCGGCTTCCTGGTCCTGACACTGATCAGCCTGTTCTGGACGCCGATCATATCCCTCCTGACCAGAAACAGGGGTCAGGAGGGCTGATCCCTACCAGCGCGTATCGAAACGTTCGAAACGCGACGGGATACGCTGGATGTCCTGAATGACATCCGGCGTCAGCCCCGGGTCGGCATCCGGCGCGTGAATGGCGTCCATTGCATCGCTCAGCCCGCCGAACCGTTCCTCGATAGCCTTGGCAATCGTGTCGTGCGTGCCGACGGCCGCGAAGAGATGAACGACATCGTCGGAAATTTCCTTTGCAATCAGGTCCCATTGCCCGGCCCGAACCATTCCGTTCAGTTTCTGTCCAAGGTCATGCAGGCCGTGCATTTCGAAAACCGGCCAGTAGGCGCGGGTGGATCCGTAAAAGGCGACGCGGAAGCGGACATATTCAAAAATCTTCGACATCGTCTCTTCATCCGGACCGGTGACGACAAACCCACCGCCTGAAATCTCGAAATTTTCACGCGCTATGTCACTTTTCTCCCAACCCTCCGCCAGTTTGGGGAGCACGGCTTCCTCGACATATTTCCGCGTACAGAAGGGATGCAACTGCACTCCGTCGCAATGAGACCCTGCCAGACGCAGCATTGCAGGCCCCACGGCCGCGACGGTGATCGGCACCATCGGCAGATTTGTAACTTCGGGCACAAAATGCGGCGTCATCAGGCTGAAGCGGTAATGCTCGCCGGCATAATCCGCCGGCGCCTCCTTCTCCCAGGTGCGCCAGATCGCACGCAGCACCTCGATATACTCCCGCATCCGCGGTGCGGGCGGCGTCCAGGGCACACTGAACCGCCGTTCATTATGCCCCTTCACCTGGGTGCCGAGACCCAGCTTGAAGCGTCCGCCCGATGCCAGTTGCAGGTCGTGCGACATACCGGCCACCGCCATCGGCGTACGGGCAAAGGCAATCGCGATCCCGGTCATCAGTTCGACCCGCTCGGTCACCGTCGCGGCAACGGCAAGT
>CAXBEC010000288.1:0-4691 GCA_963974145.1 uncultured Alphaproteobacteria bacterium
CCTCGCGCTGCTGATCGCGGTGGTGCTGCGCGAAATCCTGGCCGGGCGAAACTGGCGCAACCTGCCAATTCCCGTTGCCCTGCTGGGTCTGCTGGCGGCCAATGCGATGATGCATGCCGGGGTGATGGAACTGGCGGCAACTGGCGCGTATGGGCGGCGGCTGGGCATTGCCGTCGTCGTCATGCTGATCGGGCTGATCGGCGGCCGGGTCGTGCCGAGCTTCACGCGAAACTGGCTTGCCAAGCGCGGCGAAACCCGCTTGCCGGCACGTGCGGGCGCGTTCGATCATATCGCGATGGGGCTGACGGCGCTTGGTCTTGCCGCGTGGGTGATCCTGCCGGACCATGTGTTCAGTGGCTGGTTGCTGCTGGCCGGCGGGGCGGCGATGACAATCCGGCTGGCGCGCTGGGCCGGTCACCGGACACTGGCGGAACCACTGGTCTGGTCGCTGCATGCCGGCTTCGCCTGGGTGCCGATCGGGTTGCTGCTTTGCGGAGCAGGCGTGATGTGGCCGGCAGCGGTGCCGGTAACGGCAGGGCTGCATGCGCTGACTGCCGGCGCCTTCGGATTGATGGTTCTGGCGATGATGACCCGGGCGACGCTGGGTCACAGCGGCCGTGCCCTCGCCGCCGACGGCGCAACAACAGCGATCTACGCGCTGGCCGGCCTGGCCGCGATATTGCGGGTGGCTGCGGCCTTTGTGCCGGACACATCACTACTCTGGGCGTCTGCTGCCTGCTGGGTCGTGGCGTTCGGCCTGTTCACGCTCCATTACGGGCGGATACTGCTGGCCCGCTAGATTTCCGGCAAAGACGGATGCCGGTTGTGTGACGTGTCCGCTTATCCTTTTTTTAAGAGAATTGATGGAAAGTTCAACGCCTGGTCGCATGGCGGAGTGACATCGTGTGGCGGGTATTGCCGGTGCAAACTGACCCGCTCCTGCCGCAGACGAAAAAATTGATAATGGCGCTAAGGTGTACGCATGAATTTTCTGAACAGAATGAAAGTTTCGCACAAGGTCTTCCTGGGATCGGGGCTGATTCTGGCAATGCTGGTCCTGGCCAGTGGCGCCACCATAATGGGCCTGTTCGCGGTTCAGGGTGACTTCCGGGAATACCGTGCCCTGGCGCGCGAAACCAATGCACTGTCTGTTGTCCAGAGCCACATGATGTATGCCCGGATGGCCGTAAAGGACTTTATCCTGAAAGGCGATGCGGCATTGGAGCAAACCGTCAGCGAGCGCGCCGCCGCCGCCGTCGCGGCAATTGACCGGGCACTCACAATTGTATCCGATCCCGCGAGAAAGGAATTGCTCGCCAGGAACAGTACGGAAATCAGGCGCTACGAACAGGTCTTCAAGGGCGTCGCCGAATTGCAGGCGGTGCGGAATGGCCATGTCAGTGCGATGAGTGAAGCCGGGCCGAAGCTGCAAACATCGTTATCGGAAGTCATGCAGACGGCGGAGAGTTACAGCGATTCCGATACGGTATTTTACGCGGGTCAGGCAATGCGTGAAATGCAGCTGGCCAGGCTCTACGCGACCCGGTTTCTGCTGGAGAACGACCCGGCCTTGATTGAGGAAGTCGATCAGGAGCTGGAAAAATTGCGTGAACTGGTTGCCAGAATGAACGGCTTTGCGCTTCCGCCGCAACAGTATGAATTGCTCGAAACCATTCTGGAACTGACCGACGTCTACAGGGTTTCATTTGACGCCGCCGCGGCGGCCATTGTTCAGCGGAATGCGGATGTTGACGCGCATCTCAACAGAATTGGTCCCTTCGTCGCCGATACGCTTGATGAAGCCAAGAGCGCAAATGTAGCGGTTCAGGAAGAATTGGGGCCGCGCGCCACAGCGGAAATTGCGGAATCCCTCATGGTCGGTATCGGTGCGTCGATTGCCGCGATCCTGCTGGGGCTTCTCTCCGCCACACTGATCGGCCGCGGTATTGCGCGGCCCATAGTCGCAATGACCAATGCCATGCAGCAATTGGCCGGCGGCGACAAGACCGTCGAGATTCCGGCACGCGAAAACAGGGATGAAGTCGGCCTGATGGCCGCGGCGGTTCAGGTGTTCAAGGACAACATGATCCGCAATGAGCAGATGGCGGCAGAACAGGAACGCGAACGCAAGGAAAGAGAAGAACAGGATGCGCGAATAGCGGCTGAAAAAGAGCAGGACCGCAAGAACCAGGCGGAACGCGAGGCCAGGGAAGCAGCCGAGAAGGAGCAGGAGCGCGAGGCGCAGGCCCGGCGTGCCGGGATTGTCGAGGAACTGACACGGGAATTCGACAGTACGGTGACGCAGGTGCTGGGGCAGCTGGGGAACGCCACGACCGAACTGCGGTCGACGGCGCAGGACATGTCCGCGACTGCCGAGCAGACGGCGTCACAGGCGACCGCGGTTGCCGCGGCGTCGTCGGAGACATCGACAAATGTGCAGACCGTCGCCAGCGCAGCGGACCAGTTGTCGGCGTCCGTATCTGAAATCAGCCGGCAGGTGAGCCAGTCGAGCAGTATTGCCAATACCGCTGTGAGCGACGCCCAAAGGACCAACGCACAGGTCGAGGGCCTGGCCGCAGCGGCGCGGAAGATCGGTGATGTGGTCGAGCTGATTCAGGATATTGCGGAGCAGACCAACCTGCTGGCGCTGAATGCGACGATCGAGGCGGCACGTGCCGGAGAGGCCGGAAAGGGCTTCGCCGTTGTGGCGACCGAAGTCAAAAGCCTTGCCACGCAAACAGCGCGGGCGACGGAGGATATCGGCCAGCAGATCGGCGATATCCAGTCGGCGACGGAAGAGGCCGTTGCGGCGATTTCAGGCATCACCGGTACGATCGGGGAAATCAACGAGATCGCGACCGGTATCGCGTCCGCGGTGGAAGAGCAGGGCGCGGCGACCGGCGAGATTTCCCGCAATGTGCAGCAGGCTGCCACGGGTACCCAGGAAGTATCCTCGAATATTGCCGGGGTCAGCAAGGCGGCGGGCGCAACCGGCGACGCGGCGGCGAAGGTGCAGACTTCCGTCGGGCTGTTGTCCGCGCAGACGGATTCGCTCCGTGTCGCGGTCGAGAAGTTCCTGACCGGGGTGCGCGCGGCATAGGCGCGCCTTTCCGGCCCCCGTTAGCTGGCCGTCGCGCCGCCGTCGACGATCAGTTCGGTGCCGGTGATGAAGGAGGATTCATCGCTGGCGAGGAACATGATGGCATTGGCGATTTCCTCCGGCTGGGCGAAACGCCCGAGCGGTATGCCTGCGAACCGTTCCTTGCGGACGGCTTCCGGCACGGCTTCGTACCCCATCAGGGTTTCGACCGGCCCGGGATGGACCGAATTGCAGCGGATGCCGTCTTTCGCATAGGTCATGGCGACCGACTTGCTCATCAGCCGCACCGCGCCCTTCGACGCGCCGTAATGCGACGACAGCGAGGCGCGGATGCCGGCGGTCGATGAGATGTTGACGATGGAGCCGCCACCGCTGTCGCGCATCGCCGACAGCACCGCCTTGCAGCCCAGGAAGACGCCCTTGCCGTTCACATCCATGATCAGGTCCCATTCGTCTTCGCTGATCTCATGCATCGGTTTGCGCTGGTAGACCCCGGCATTGTTGACCAGGATATCGAGCCGCCCATGCGCGTCGGTCAGCGCCTTCACGGCGGCGTCCCAGTCGGCGGCTTTGGTGACGTCGAGCTTCAGGAAGGTAACCGACTGTCCCTTGGCGGTCAGTTCGGCGGCGAGTTTTTCGCCCGCTTCCACCGCGATATCGCCGAGGCCGACATGCGCGCCTTCGGCAGCGAGCCGCCGGACGGTGGCTTCGCCGATTCCCCGATGCCCGCCGGATACCAGCGCGACCTTGCCTTCGAGTTTCATGGTGTTCCCTCCCCAGAGTGTTTGATTTTCGCTCAGCGCAGCCGGCCGACCGGGTTGGCCGTGGCGCCCATATTGGCGGCCAGCAGGCAGATAATATCATGCGCGATGGTCGCGCCCGCGATGGCCGTGATTTCCGCATGGTCATAGGCCGGCGCGACCTCCACCACATCCGCCCCGGCGATTTCGAGCCCTTCCAGCCCGTGCAATATGCCCAGCGCCTGCGCCGAACTCAGCCCGCCCACAACCGGTGTGCCGGTGCCCGGCGCGAAGGCCGGGTCCAGACAATCGATGTCGAAGGTCATATAGACCGTGCTGTCGCCAACCCGTTCACGGATCGCCGCAATCGTCGCATCAATGCCATGCCGGTGGATCCAGGGTGCTGTCAGAATTTCGAAGCCATGGTCGCTGTCGTTATGGGTGCGGATGCCGACCTGGCAGGAGGTCGCCGGATCGATCAGACCCTCATTGGCGGCGCGCAGGAACATCGAGCCATGGTCGAAGCGCTTGCCGTCATCCTCCCAGGTGTCGCAATGGGCGTCGAAGTGCAGCAGCGAGACCGTGCCATGGGTCTTCGCAATGGCGCGCAGGACCGGATAGGTCACGAAATGGTCGCCGCCGAGGCTGAGCGGAATCGCGCCGCTGTCCAGGATCGTGGCGATATGGGATTCGATGGCCCCGATAATCGTTTCCGGATGATGCGGGTCGAGGAAGCAGTCGCCGTAATCCACCACCGACAGCGTATCGAACGGGTCGAAGCCGTAGGGGAAAGCCTTCAGCTCCGCCAGTTGCACGGCGGCGGCACGGATCGCCCGGGGGCCCAGCCGCGC